>WALJ01000216.1 GCA_015522885.1 Thermoplasmata archaeon | reverse complement strand
ATGGCCGAGATGGTTTAAATGGAATACAGAAAAAGGCGGAGAATAAGGAAGAAAGAGGCCAGAAAACTCAGCGACGAGATAAAAGAGAGATGGGGGGACTGCCCGTTCTCGGAAAAAAATCAGGTGGACCTCGCGGAAGCAAGGGATTTTGCCCTCATATTCTCGGAAGGAGAGCTTGTCGGTATGATATACGAAGGAATGGCTTTTTTGACCCTGAAAGGAATACTGGCATGCAGTCCTTCGAAAGCATGGGTAACCGTGGATATGGGTGCCGTGAAATTCCTCTACAATGGGGCGGATGTTATGGCACCCGGGATAGTCGATGCGGACCCCCACATAAAAGAGGGCGACCCTGTATGGATAAGAGAGGAGACTCATAAAAAGCCGCTGGCTGTGGGCATAGCCCTGACGGAAGGAGAAGAGATGAAATTATCCGATAAAGGAAAGGCCGTGAAAACCATACACTATGTCGGAGACAAGATCTGGAAAACGGACGAATGAGTTCAATGCAGGTACATCTGCTTCAAACCGTAATTCTCGAGTTCCTTCAGTTCCACATCTTCCATGAGTATCTTTTTTGTGTCCACCATGGGAACACTCGAGCGTATCTCCTTGGTCCTTCCACCTCTTCCGAATGACTTCACCCTCGCATTTATCAGCCCGAGCATGTCGAGTTCGGATATCAGGTCGGTAATTCTCCTCTGGGTCAGGGAATTTAGGCCTATTCTGTCGCAGAGTTCTTTGTATGCCTCATATACCTCGCCGGTTGTCAGGTTCCTTCTGTTCTGCTCTTCGTGGAGTATTATCGCCAGAAGTATGAGCTTCGATTGGAGCGGCAGGGTTCTTATTGTCTCCGCTATGCAGTCCAGTTCAATCTTGTTCTTCGCTTTGTAGACATGTTCCACCCGAACTTTTGAGGCACCGGAGCGCTCCGCTATCTCTCCCGCCACCCTCAGAAGATCGAGCGCTCTTCGCGCATCGCCGTGCTCCTGAGCCGCGAGAGCTGCACAGACCCCCACCACCGCTTCATCCACGGTCTCAGGGTTAAATGCGAGTTTTATGCGCTCATTCAGAATATCTTTAAGCTGCGATGCATTGTACGGCGGAAATACCATCTTTTCCTCGCTGAGTCTGCTCTTGATTCTAGGGTCGAGGAATTCCATGAACTTCAGGTCGTTGGATATGCCGATTATGCTGAGTTTGGAGCGCACCATATCGTCATTTATCTTTGCCAGATGATACAGAACATCGTCCCCGTTCTTGTAGACAAGCCGGTCGAGCTCGTCTAGAACGATGGTGACAATCCTCTCTTTTTCATCCAGCTTCTCTTTGAGCATATTGTAGACCTTTTCTGTCGGCCAGCCCGTGAAGGGTATGCGCTCCGAGAAATCATCTATGAACCGGTTGCCTATGTTCTGCAGTATGCCGTAGGGGGTGTCCACGATTTCGCAGTTTATATATATGTACTCCATATCCGGCATTTTCAGGACATCGGCATCCACGAGTTCCTTGGTTCTCTTTATCTCCCTCGCAAGGTATCTTATCACCGCGGTCTTACCGGTGCCGGTTTTTCCGAAGATTATCACATTGGACGGTCTCCCGCCTTTCAGTGCCGTTGACATAACCGAAGCGAGCTGTTCTATTTCCACATCCCTGTGAGGCAGGCTATCCGGCAGATACGAAGGTCGCAGCACCTCCCTGTTCTTGCTGAACAGCGACGGGGTGTTCAGGTAGCGGTTGAATATGGTCGTTCCTCTCATTAATCGTTCTCCTTTGTTTTTCTCTGTTTAAACGGGTTTTTTTGCTGTTTTTCCGGCGGGAAAAGAGAGAATTCACTGGGGTTTTAAAACCTTTCTCCATCATTTAAAGACGACAATCAATAATAATACCTTAACGAGTCAAGAGAGCGTTTTATGTGCTCTCCCGCACCTGTGAGAACGGAAGGGCCATGACCTGGATATAATGAATTTACTTTCATCTTCGACAATCGCTCAATCGAGCTCTGAAGTGAGTGAAAATCACTGAGTTTCTTTTATAGCTGAGAGATGTGGCTGTATAAAACAATACTACAATGGAAGAGAAAAAACTTAAATAGAAGAGATATATTCCCCTCTATGAGGTGTTGAGATGGAACCTGAAGAGTCATTGGCGTGTCCGGTATGCGGTGGCGAGCTTCAACCCCGTATAATATGTCCGTACTGTGGGGCAGATATAACTCTAAAAAGCCTTGAAGGGCTTGAATCGTCATACAAATGCCCTGTGTGTGGTAAAGAGGCCCAGACAAAGTTCGTCTGCAACGAGTGCGGTTCAGAATTCAAGTATGATTTGATTACCGCTAAGATGGGTGCTGTTGAGAGCATAAAAAAGGAGGAGAAAAAGCCTGTAACCCAGAAATCGACATCCAAGGCCGAGAATTTGGTTGAACTGAGAGGGGGTCTGACAAACGGAATTTCGACGCAGAAAAAGAGGCGAAGAGGGCTCACAAACGGGCTGACAAACGGTCTTGCCGCAGAGAAAAAGAATGGTGGCGGGCTGACAAACGGACTGAAGGGAGGAATGGTTAACGGTACTGGGGTTACGAACGGAACGAAACCTGCAAAAAAATCGAAAACTCACAAAAAGAGTTCGAAAATGCCCGCGATTGCAGCCACCGTTTTAGTTCTCATACTGATTTTCGGCGCGTTTTATATCTCCATAATGCCCCAAAAAGGAGAAATAAAGATAGATGGAAACTTTTCGGATTGGAAAGATCTGAAGATAAGGGACGAATTCAAAGCGCCCATGCACTCTCTAGATATGAAAAAATATTCCTCGAAACTTTCGGATGGCAGACTTTCCATATATCTGGAAAGCAGGGACAATCTCTTCGTCTCGAGAGACAGGATATATGCCTTTGTCGATTCCGATAACAAGCCCTCTACCGGCTACAGGATAAACGGCATAGGTGCCGATTATCTCTGCAAGGTCTATGGCGAGGGAGGAAAGATAACCGCACATGGCGCATATGCTTATGACACCGATGCGGATGGATATGCATGGGCATGGGGTGGTTCTCTGCCGTTATCCGCTGCTTATAACGGAAATAAACTGGAGATGGCTTTCTATCCGGACCATATTAATAAGAATTACAGAATATGCTTTTATACATCTGATTCTCACGGAAATTATGAGGTTTCCAGTGTGAACATAGGAGAAGGTGCATCCGTCTACTTTGAGGCAAGACCGTGGTCTCAAACAAATGATATATACACCGCGGACGGCAATTCGATACATCTGATGGACATAGGGATATTTGTGACAGGCGGAGATGCCACGATACAGGCCATAACACTTACTGCAGAGAACGTTGGCAATGTGCGTCTGATAGATTCTTCAGGCAACACGGTTGCTACGATGGAAAACAACAGGCTCACTCTCAACCGTGCGATAAGCGACGGTGGGACCGTAAACTATGAGCTCTGGGGGACTGTTTCGGGCGCAACCGGAAGTTTGATTTCCCTCGACATAAATCCTCAGGTGCTTGTATCGCCCGCTTCCGCAATCCTGAAAACCAACATAGAGCCGTTCAAGGCATATCTCGGGCAACCTACAGGCATACAGATAGACGGGGCTTTCGGGGACTGGAAGAATGTGCAGAGTGATCCCAACGATGGTCTGCCGGATCACATAGATATCCGAGAATACAGCAGTTTAACGGATTCGGGTAATCTTTACTTCTATCTCCGAGTTCAGGACAAAATGATGGCCGGGGTACTTGTGCCGGAAAAATATGCGAAAGGAGTGCCGAATCCACCGGTAACATCAATTCCAAAGACAGAAACGGGTGAAGATATTCTCAGAGTTCACATAGATACAGAGAACGGAGAATATATCATAGAGATTCTCGGGAAAGAAGGAAAAATAGTATCCGAAAATATATCCGGCCCGGGCATAGGCGGAGGAAGCGTTCAGGTGGCTAAAGATTCTACAAGAATAGAAGGAGGAATTCCACTGCAAAGCATCGGAAACCCATCCACAATCAAGATTTCGTTCGAGATGAGTGACTGGGAAGGAAACAGCGATCTCACGGATTCCATGATTCCTCTGGACCAGAGCGCATCCCCTACAAGGTATGCGGGTTCGGACGCAACACCGGTGCCGGAGTTCTCGGAAATGCTCATTCCCATACTGTTCACCATAGGGATGGTTGTCTTCATCGCAAGAAGAAGGAAAACCTAGAGATATTTCCCGTTTCTCACTTCCAAACCGCTTCCTCGGTCTCTCTGGCCCTATCTTTATTTCCAATCTTTTCGAATATTTTTGCTGCTTCTTCCATGGTCTTTCTCGCATTCGGATCTCTTATCTTTTTCAGCATCAGACCGTATTCGTAAAGAGCATCCGCAATCCGATACGGTGTTTTAAGTTCCTTTCTCAATTTTATTGTCTTTTCGAAGTATTCCTT
>WALJ01000215.1 GCA_015522885.1 Thermoplasmata archaeon | reverse complement strand
CTCCTCGTCAAACGAGAAATAGAGTATGTTGTATCTCGGAACTCCCTCGCTTATCAGGTCATTGATTATCTGCTTCATTATCGTTGTCTTTCCAACCCTTCTAGTTCCGGCAATAACAGTTATCCTCTTTTTTTCCGCAGATTTCCAGAGCTCTGCATAAATTTCCCTCTTTTTCTCATAAGCATAGAAATATCCTTTCCGCCAGTGGAAGTTATAATCTTCGAGATGCATAAGAAGGGATAATGAAGGAGTATATTTAAAGTTTATGCTTTACACGCATAGCGTATTCTTTAAGTTTATGCTGTGCGGAGGTGGCATATTATTATAATCTTTGTGTGTGAAGCCCTTCCCGACATCGTCTTAATCCTCCGCCAGCCTCACCGGTTATGTCCTGCCCAGAATTATCTGGTTTTTCTGCCCATTACCCTTTCACAGACTAGAACTTCCAGCCTTCACTTCTGAGCATCTCTATAAGATTCTTATACGGAATTCCAAAATGCTCACATACATAGGGAATCTTTACTTTCTTGCCTTTCAGTCGCTCATTCGTAACTACAATTACATTCCGCTCCTCAAAGGTGATTTGTCTCTTCATATCTATGGCTAAGGCAATAATCCACGGGTCTGCAGAATACTTTTTATCGTCATCCACAAGACTTGGAAATCTGTCCATTATCTCTCTCACGGCCTCAATCTGTCCGCTAGTTATGTCAACAAACATTTTTTTGTTTTTCTTTGCCCACTCATGCACTTCATCGTCCTTAACTTCGAGTTCCCTGAGAACTTCCATAGGTGCAACAAGTCTTTTGGAACGTACAAGAACACTCATCTGTTCCCACAGACTAACATAAACATCCATGGGCGTATTCTTTCCCATGTCAATCAAGGCAGATGTATCGATAACATAAACATTTATCGTCATTTGCTCGCCTGTGCAACTATCCTATCAAAGCTCTTTGATTTCACCGAGAGATACCCAAGGGCTTCGGCATATGTGATATATTCCTTCTCATAGTTGTGTGCAACCAAAGAAACATACTTATCTCCCATCTCCGATAGTCTCCTCCGCTCTATGGGTGGCGCACCACCTTCTTTCTTTTCTTTTTCTTCTTCGGGTCCCGATTCCTGAGGAATATATCTTTTCAGAACCTCTTCGTATTCGTTTTTCGTGATGAAATCGAGCTTCCACATATTGTACAGCATCATGGCTTTGCTTAATTTATATCTGTGTTTGAGTGAATTCAAGGTTTTCGTATCTGTCAGAGGTCGTTTTTCTTCCTTAAAAATGCGAACAGCAAGTTCTCTCGGCAGGAGAAACCGTGATGCGAAGGTGTTGCACCATATCTCTATTCTGTCTTTTGTGAAAGGATTTGCTCTTTCAAAATCAGGCATATCTATCACGGTCTCTCCGAGAAGTAAATGCCCGAATTCGTGCATCATCGTGAACAATCTCGCTTCTATGCTGTCCCTTGAGTTCACCACTGCGACATATGGGAGCCTATCGGTAAGCGCAAATCCTCTGGCATCCTCTATGGGCATGGGAAGCTGAAAGACCAGTATGTTCATGCCCTCCATCTTATCTCTCAGGTGATTGAAAAAGTTATACGGCGTTTTGAACTCCTTCTGCCTTTCCTCGCTTATCTCGAAGAGTTCCCGATACTTATATGCCCACTTTTCGGGGTCATCCTCCAATTTTGCACGGGTTATTTTAGGCTCCAGAGACTCGCCTATGTTTTCAGCCAGTTCTTTGCCTTTTTCCTGAAGATTTCTTGCCTTCCTTATGGCCAGTATGGTTTTTTTATCGAATATATCTTTTTTATCCGGAAGCATCCTGTAATCCTTCGGCATCTCTGGCTCCGGTAAGGGTCTGGATAGAAAGAACAGGGCAAGCGGTCTTCTGTAAGCCTCCGAAAGAATTTTTAACTGGCGCAGGGTTGGTTTATGCATACCAGCCTCTATTTCTTCGATAACTCTGAGACTGGTCCCCAATCTTTTGCTAACCTCTTCGACATTCCAGCCCGAACTCTCCCTTAACCATTTGAAGACCTCGGGTTTAACGCCGACTCTTATGCTCTCTGCCATCACTATCACTTTCAAAGGGCTATCTCAGTTTCCTTTATTAAAGTTTTCCACAACCTCAATCTCTTCTTCCGTCAGGCTGTAGAACTCATAAACCAACCTGTCGGTTTCCCTCCCGAGTTCCTTACTGTGGCATGCTCATTAAGGGGCCGAGCCACAGATATCTGCTGGAACTGTCGGATGAAAAACAGGTAAGAAAGAGTTGGAGTTTTCCACAACATCAATCCCCAAGTATTTGAGAGCCCTCTTCCGCAGCATATAAGAAGACAGAAAAGAGCCGAAAAATCTCAGTCATTCTTTCGTATGGAATACCTTCTCAGTATAGGACTCTACAAGAGCATCAAACATCTTCGTATGCTTAGGGTATCTAAGATGCAGAAGTTCATGAACAATAACGGTATATCTCTCTTTTCTATCCATTTCAAGGACCGACGGATCAAAAGTAAGGCGGCCTTTGCTGGAACAACTGGCAATTTTCTTCTTCATCTTCCTTATGTGAATTTCTTTCGGATTAACGCTTATTTCGGCCGCTATGAAATCAACCTCATCTATGAACTCATCACGGGAGACCATTTCTTATTCCTTCCAGCACATTTATTATCTCTTTGACCACAGATTTTCTCTTATGGTCAAGGCTCTTTCCATCCGCAAGTACCATCTTATAGAGGGCTCTTTTTACAAGCCTCCACTGCTTTTCGCTGCTCTTCCAGTGAGGGTATTTTTCAAGAATTCCCTTCATGAAGTTTGCCTTTTCCTCATATCTGTTTATGTCGCTTCTTTTAAGAAGCCAATATATCGTAAATGCCTCTGCCGGAAGGTTTTTTTCTGTCTGTTCTGCTCTGGCCTGATTTATCTCTTCAACGAGTTCCTTGAGTTCTTCAAGGGCGTCTCCCGTGTGTTTCTGTCCGTTCCGGTACATCTGGGCGATTCTCTCAGCCTTTTCCCCGATGGATATGAGATAGGGCTCTCCTCTCATCTTTTCCGTAACTGTTTTTTCTATGCTTTTTATCAGGTTAAAGACCTTTTCTGTATCTGTGGCAGCGCTTTCCTGAATTTTTCTTATGGTATCGCCATCTATCTCATAGATATCAAGGCCTGCCTTTATTGTTCCTCCCGATGTGTGTTTTCTGACCAATTCGGCGGTCTTTCTGGTGAATTCCCTATCAACAAGCACGGTAGGTTCATAAGCTTCCTTCAATATGCGGTACATTCTGGCAAGGGTCTCCACATCGCGGACATGGGGGCGGAGGAACTTGTCCGGTGAAAGTATCTCGTAAATTGTGGAAACCTCATTGAAGAACTGGTAGAACTCTTTTCTTTTTTCCTCGTCCCTGAAGGATTCCAGCACGGCCTCGACCGCTTTATCCCTGCCCTTTCCCTTTACCACGCCGAGGTAAACCGAGGCCTCTTCCATCAGCTTCTTGAACCTCTCTTTAAGGACCTCTATGTCATTAACAACACCTTCTATATCCGTGGAATCAAATGCTAGGGCCTTTTTCAGGTTTCCGAATATACCCACAAAGTCAAGTATGAATCCGGAAGTCTTTTTTCGCCCTTCGTCGTCATCATAAGGCCGGTTAACCCTAGCTATCGACTGGAGAAGCACATGGTCCCTCATCGGCTTATCGAGATACATGCAGTAGAGTATGGGCGCATCGAAGCCTGTAAGCAATTTTTGCGTGACAATCAGAATCTTCGGATTTTTATCCGGGTTTCTGAAGTCTTTTCTCACCTGTTTTTCCATGTCGCGGGACAGGTGGTATTTTTTAAGCTCCGGGCGGTCATTGTGGTTTCCGCTAAATACAACAGCGCTCTCCTTTGGGTCCATGTGCCGGTCAAGGAGTTCCTTGTACATGGCACAGGCTTCCCTATCAACTGCAACCAGAAACGCCTTGTAGCCCATGGGTTCGACATAGTCCCTGTAATGCTGTGCCACGAATTCGGCAATTCTTTCCATCCGTTCGTGGTTTTTCAGTTCATTTTTCAGGTTAACCGCTTTTTCCAGAACCTTGTTAAGCTGTTCTATGTCGCTCATCCCCTCGTTCTCCGCAAGGTCTAAAAACTCTTTTTCAAGGGTTTCTTTACTGACTAAAAGGTCGTTGGGTGCGAGGCTGTAGTGCAAAGGAAGAGTGGTGCCATCGTCTATGGATTCCCTGATGCTGTACTTGTCGAGGTACCCGTGGGGCCGGTCGTCTATTCCGAATATGAGGAATGTTCCTTTCCCCTTGCTGGTCTTATCTATCGGAGTTCCTGTGAAACCGATGTATGTGGCATTTGGGAGAGCCCCCATCATATAAACGCCGAGGTCTCCGCCGGTGGTTCTGTGGGCCTCGTCTATGAGCACAAAGATGTTGTCCCTCGTATTCACATTTGCAGGCATTCCTTCAAACTTGTGAATCATGGTGACTATCAGCCCTCTGCGGTCTTCTTTGAGGAGCTTCTTCAGGTCTCTCTTGCTCTCTGCAATAGGAACGTTTTCCATACCTACTGCGGAGAGGTTTGAAAACAATTGGGTCTCGAGTTCGTTCCGGTCAACGACCATTATCACGGTAGGGTTCTCGAAAAGCGGGTTCTCCATGAGCTTCTTCGCGGCCACTATCATCGTATATGTCTTGCCGGAGCCCTGTGTATGCCAGATAAGGCCCCGCCTCTTCTCAGGCTCTCTGGCCCTGACGAGTATCTTCTCAACGCCCCTTATCTGATGCTGACGGAAGACCGCCTTTTTCAGTTCATCGTCCTCCCTCACGAAGAGGATGTAATCCATTATCGTGCGGACAACCCGCTCTTTTGAAAAGAAGGAGACTATGAGGTTCCTGAAATTCCATCCCTCTTCTGGTTTCCATTTGAAGAGGAATTTTGAGGAGAAATTCCATGTCGCGCCGTAATAGAACTGTATAAGATGGGTCAGGCTGTAAACCTGCAGGACGGTCATGAGTTCCGGCCCTTCCCGGTGGTAGCGGAGTATCTGACCCCATGCCTCTTCCATGGCGTCTATCTTATGTGATGCCTTGGTCTCGACTATAAGGACAGGTATGCCGTTTATCAGAAAGACGATGTCCGGCCTTATCCTCCATCTTCCGTTTGTGAAACTGAACTCGTCCGTCACCTGAAAGATGTTCCTCTCCACATTCTCGGCGTCTATGAAGGTAACATTCCTTTCCCTTTTTTCGTAGGGCACGAAGACGGTTTTAAGCCCTCTGATGTATTCCCATGCCTCGAGGTTCCCCTCTATGCCTGTGCGTATCCCTTCTATCTTCTTTATCAGGTCCTCGGCCATCAGGTTGTCCATGAAGCCCGGGTTGAGCCTCTGTACCTGATCGACAAAGACCTCCCTGAATATGAAGCCACTCTCTCCGCCCCGAAGCCTCAGGGCCTCATCTGGTTCCACATATTCCCAGCCTATCTCCTGCGCATATTCTATTATCCTGTTCTGCACCGCTGCCCTTTCACCACCGAGAGAACTCATGATTCTTCCTCCTCTTCTGCTTCTAACCATGTTTTATCCAGAGT
>WALJ01000214.1 GCA_015522885.1 Thermoplasmata archaeon | reverse complement strand
GCTTATGGAGGAGAAAGGGGAGAAAAAAGCACTTGAAATGCAGGTCTCCGTTATGAAACAGGAAAGAGACCGTATGGAAGAACAGTTGAAAGACATATATTCGAGATGGGACTCGAAATTCGATATATTGGAGAAAAAGAAGAAAGAGTTGGAAGAGCAGGAAAGAAGGCTGGAAAAGATAAAGGAGAGCGCAAAAGAAGAGGCAATGGCAGAGTTGGACGGAGAAATGCAGCTTCTTCGAGAACAGATAGAGAAATACTCCGGTGCTCTTGAAAAATACAGGTCCCTGAAGTCCGGTCTGGAGGCAGATAACAGGGCTCTTCAGGAGAAAATAGAGGAAATAAACGCTTCCCTGAGGGGGGATGTTCCTTCAAGGCCTGTCTTGGCCGAGGAAGCGAAGCAGTACGAGATGGCATTTACAGGCAGATTCGAGAGAAAGATGTATGATTTGCCTCTTGAACTGCCGAATCCTTTGGAAAACGGGAGAAAGAAGGTGATTAAAGACTGGGGCGAAAATCACAGCAGTCACAGTTCGAAGAAGAAGGTGATGAGGCTGAACGAGAAAAAATGGGCCGAACTGCCGCAAAATGTCAGGTCCAGATATGTCATCAAAAGCTTCTTCACAGGGAAACTCGTAGGAATTATAGAAGCGATGTCATACAACCATCTAACAGAGTATGCCAAGGTGGGAATAGATACGAAAAAAGCCACACTGGGAGAGCTTCAGGCCATCCTCTCAAGGGCGATAGAGAGCGCCGAGAAAGGCAATTACTTTCACATCCTGGGCATAGAATCACCTACCGGATGGGACGAAAGGGCGATAGAGTTCATGAACTCGGAGGAATATCAGAAAAACTTCCTGAACAAGTATGTGTATGTATATCTCGTCGATGTGGAACTCAACAGGATATATTACAATAAGATGTATGACAAGGTGATTAGCGGTATGAGGATATATGCGGAACTGTTCAAACCGAATCTCAAGGCGGAGAGAATCGAAGAGTGTAAAAAGAAAGTAATGGACAGACTGAAAGATGTGTCCGCAGATAAAAGTAAATACGAGGTTTACATTGCCCTCTCCGAGGCGGCGAAGATGTGCGGTAAAAGGAGTCTGGCGAAGATGGCGTTCATAGAGCTCCAGGAAAAGGGAAAAGCGAGGATGAAGAACGTTCCGAATGTGGGAATAGTCCTCATGAAGAGGTGATAAAATGCTGGACGATGATATAAAGATAAAATATATGCTTGGGAAGGTTATAGGAGAGGGTGGGTTGAAAGCCCTTTCCGTGGCGACATATGTCGCATGGCCTGCGGAAGCCGTGGCTCTGCTGTACATATTCATGAAGAAATACCACAAAGAGAAGGAAGGCATAGCCGGTTTCTCAAGAGAAGAGCTGGAGAACGATGTCATCTGGGCGGATATGCAGATAAAGAAGCTGAAGAAGGAAAGAAAGTCCGTGAAAGAGAGGATGAAAAGGCTCTCACAAAAAAAAGATATGGAGGCGAAGGCATCCCTCTCGACATCGAAGATGGAGCTGAAGTCCGTAGAAAAACGGCTTGAGAATTTCATAGGAAGAAGAGAGTTCGACAAGCTTCTTCTGATAATGCTGGACCACAGGGAACAGCTTGAGAAGAGCGGAGCGTGGAAAGAGCTGAGCGCACCGAAGAAGTTCGTAAAAAAACTGGACAAAGAGCAGAAGAAGATAGAGAATGCGGAGATAAACTTCGACGAGTTCTCAGGATACCTCAGACTGAAACTGGATGAGATACTTGGCGCATGAGGGAAAGGTATGGCCGGAATGACTGTCTCCAGAACTCATGGAAAAACCCGGGTATGCAGAACAAAACTCAGACTGCTCCCGACTCTTTTCATACTTTTTTTCCTTTTGACCATAATCCCATTCCAGACCCAGACAGCACAGGCCGCAGGCCTAGCGAACACCCCGTGGCCGATGTTCCACGGAAATCTCAATCATACGGGATTGAGCCCATATGACACCAGTGCAAAGAACTATGTACTGAAGTGGAAATACCAGACTGGAGGTGGGGTGGATTCCTCGCCGGCCATAGGCTCCGACGGCACGATATATGTGGGCTCAGCGGACAATTACACCTATGCCATCAACCCTGACGGCACGCTGAAGTGGAGATACCAAACCGGAAGTTGGGTGGCTTCCTCCCCGGCAATTGGCTCCGACGGCACCATCTATGTGGGCTCAGAGGAT
>WALJ01000213.1 GCA_015522885.1 Thermoplasmata archaeon | reverse complement strand
CGAATTTTGCACCTGCTTCCACCGCCCTTATGTTAAGATCTATATCTTCAGCTGTTATAAAATAAGGGTCGAAACCCCCTATTTTGTCAAGAACCTCCTTCCTGTATGCGATGTTGCAACTCGGTACCGAAACATCGAATCCTTTGTGATAGAGTTCCACCCTTTCCAGATCTTCAAATGGCTGATAGCCTATGGTGATTATCTTTCCGGCAACGACATCCGCTCCTTCCTCCAGCGACTTTCTCATCTCCTTTATCCAGAACGGGTTTGCTAAATCATCCCCACCGATAAAAGCTATAGCTTCGCCACTAGCTTTTGATATCCCGTAGTTCTCTCCTTCGCCGCGTGTACTTCTTTTTATATACAGATATATAAAATCATATTTTTCCATGTATTTTTTGACTATCTCTACGGTTCTGTCCGTACTGCATGCATCCACGATAACAATCTCTATCGGCTTCTCTTGGATAACGAGCCCGTCCAGAAGATTTCCAATGGTTTTTTCCTCGTTTTTTATGGTAACCACAATGCTTATGAGCATCAAAGAATCCCCCCGTCAATCCTATCTGCTATTTTTTTTGCAATCTCCTTGACAGGTATGCGTTCCTGTCTTTTGTCTTCCCTGTTCCTCATTGTAACCGTATCGTCTTCGAGAGTTTGATAATCCACGGTGATACAGAAAGGTGTGCCTATCTCATCCATTCTGGCATATCTCCTGCCTATGGAACCGGAATGATCGTAAAATGCGTTTATCCCCTCATTTCTCAGCATTTCGTATATCTCCATAGCTTTTTTGTCCATCCCTTCCTTTGCCATGAGAGGAAACACACCTGCCTTTATCGGAGCAATCCGGGCCGGAAGAGAGAGAATGCGGTAGGTCTCACCGTCATCAATTACCTCTTTATAATTATGTTCCAGAACCGCATACAGAATTCGGTCTATACCGTAGGAAGGCTCTATCACATGAGGGATAAACTCTTCGCCGCTGACCTTCTTTTTGACCTTCTCCACTCTGTATGCGCTCTCCGGTACCGTGTATTCCTTTCCGTCCGCACTCACCGTTATATCCCCCGCGATATCCGGGCCCAGCGAAATAAGGGCTTCGGCCACTTTTTTTGCATCCTTTTTGAAAAGAGGGCCGAGTTTACCGTAGTCAGGTATGACCTCCGTGACCTCGATTTCCCTCGTTTCAGGGTATTTTCTAAGAGCTTTCAGGTTCTCGCCGGAGTACTCCATGTGTCTGGAAAGGTCGTAATCCGTTCTGTCCGCTATTCCGACGACCTCCACCCATCCGTACGAGAGGAGTACTTCGGCATCCCAGCAGTCATCCGCATAGTGTGCCATCTCGTCCCGCAGGTGCTCTCTGAATCGCAGTTTTCCTTCGTCAATGCCGGCATCCAAAAGAAATTTCTTTGTTATTCCAAGAAAATAGGAGAGCGCTCTGCTTCTTATTATTCCCTTTTGAACGGCCTCGCCTATGGACATCAATAATTCCCCGCCCGTGTTCGGGATAAGCCTCACATTTTCATCGCTGACCTTTTCAAATCCCGGCCAGTCCTTTTCTTCAGGGTCGAAGAATATCTCCGCCTCCGCCATATTGAACTCTCTCAGTCTGATGAGCCCCTGCCTCGGGGATATCTCATTCCTGAAACCCTTTCCTATCTGCACGGCCCCGAAGGGAAGTTTCTCCCTGAAATATCGGTAAAGGTACTGAAAGTCCATGAACATTGCCTGCGCGGTTTCGGGTCTCAGATATCCGGCCCTTTCTCCCTTTCCCTTTGGCCCTATATGCGTTCCGAACATCAGATTGAAAGGCTCCGGTTTTGTCAGTTCCCCGCCGCATTCCGGGCACTTCACACCCTCTCTCTTCATCTCCTCCCAGAGTTCGTCCGCGCTCAGACTGTCGGCATTTTCGGTTTTTACCAGCTTATCGGCTCTGAACGCAGCGCCGCATGAGGTGCAAACCGTCATAAGGTCCTTGAACTTGTCCAGATGACCGGAGGCCCTGAAAACATCCTCGGGAGACAGGTTCGGAGAGTCTATCTCCGCAAATCCCTCCCCAAGAACATAGTACTTCCTCCAGAGATTTATTATGTTTCGCTTGAGTTCGCTTCCGAGCGGGCCGTAGTCGTAGAAACCTCTGAGTCCGCCGTATATGTCAAAGGCAGGCCATATAAAGCCCCTTCGCTTGGCCATCGCGAGAAGTCTGTCCCTCAATTCATTCCTCCACAAGTGATTCCATGAGGTCCAGCTCGTAAATCATCGCCATGAGCCGGTCCCTGTCGTTTTTCACGGGAAGCTGTCCGTAGTCGTTCTCGTGCATTATCTCAGCGGCCCCGCTCACGGAGGTGCCCTTGAATATCGTTCTCGGGTTTGAAATCATTATCTCCTTCACGGGCAGGTCCGGCACATCTATCTTTGATATCTCGTAATACAGTTTCATGACATTCTTAAGGCCTTCCCAGTTCCATGCGTCTTCGTCATCTCCCAGACCTATGTCCGCAGAGGATACGCTCTTCTCTATGATGTTCCTGTTGAATATGTCCCTGTCGGTAACAAGGCCGATTAAAAAGCCCTCGTCATCCACCACAGGGAATGCATAGAGGCCGGCGAGCCTCATCGTCAGGAGAGCAACCTTCAGCGGTGTCTTGGAATGCAATGGTATGCAGGGAGTTCTTATGTATTTTTCAACGGGATTTTCGAGTTTCCTATCCATTATTATCTGAAGAAAATCCGCGGGTGTTACTATGCCTTCCACCATTCCTTTGCTGTTTACGACAGGCAGGTGGTGAAGATTGTTTTTCAGAAGTATCTCTGCGGCGTATTCTATGCTGTCTTTCCCGCTGACAGAGGGGTATGCTCTATCTATGAGAAGAACCAGCTGTTCGGTCTCCGGCTTTTCGAAGAGCATCTGTCTGGTAAGAAAGCCGATGTACTCCCCCGTGCTCTCCTTTATCACGGGCAGGCCGGTCTTCTTGTTCTTAACCAGAAGAGATATCACATCATCTCTGTTACCCGGAAGTCTGGCCATTATCGGCTTCTTTGTCATTATCTCTTTCACTCTCATTTCTTTTCCCCCTTTCGCCGAACCACAAGCACCGGACACGGAGCATGCCTTATCACCTTCTCCGCAACGCT
>WALJ01000212.1 GCA_015522885.1 Thermoplasmata archaeon | reverse complement strand
TCGTCGGCTTCGACAAGGCAGGTGTTGGCGCTCTGATATCTGAACACCATCTTCTTTTTAGCCTCCTGAAGTGCCGCTCTGTCGACCTCTCCCATCTCGCTCTGTGTCGGCCTGAGCCTTCTTACGAACTCCTTTCCGGCATAATCGACAAGTTCCGAGGGGCAGGAGCAGAACAGCTTGTGAGTTCTTAACTGCTGGTGTATTTCCAATCCCACTTTCAATCCGAGCTCATCATAGTCCATTCTCTGCCTCCGTGGTAATCGTAACCCCGTCCTTCAAAACCAGCATGGTTTTCTCTCTCTGAGATACTATCCCTTTCCTTGCCTCCACCAAAACATCGTAGGCATGAAGTCCGCCCTTTCTAACGAGCTTTTTCAGTATTTTGTCCGCCTTTTTGTCGAATTCATGGCACCATCTCTCCGCAAAAGGCAGAGAGCCGAAATTCTCCACGAGCCAGTCATAGAACTCTCTCAGTTTGTTGTCGGAGATATCCATATGTGTGTCATAGACCCGGTATATTCCCGGATTTCCGCCGGAAACTATGTACCCTGCGCCGTCAGTGGCGAACGGTTCCACGGCTATCGCAATCTCGTCCCATATCTTTCCCTTCTCAAGGCCCGAAACGCTGGGGATGCTCGTGCCCGAGTGCAGTTCGTACTGTTCGAGAGAATGACCGGTAAGGTTCTCGATCGGTCTGTATCCCATTCCCTTTATCACTGTCTCAACGCTCCTCCCTATGTCCTCCAGAGATATGCCGACTTTTATGACATCTATTGCGGTATTCAGTCCCTCTTCGGCCGCTCTTATCAGGCGAGAATATCTGTTGGTTCCCACCTCCACGGTCCTCGAAGTGTCGCCGATATATCCGTCCACATGCGCTCCGACATCCACTTTAACCACATCGCCTGTTTTGAAGCGCCTTCTGTCGCCGTGGATCGGAGTGTAATGCGCTGCCTCGTGATTGACCGACAGATTTGCGGGGAATGCCGGCTTCGCCCCTTTTTCTCTTATGAAATCCTCTATCGCCTCGGCAACCTCGAAGGCGAGAGCCCCCTCTTTAACAAGGGATATGCCGTATTCTCTCGCATCAGCAGCTATCTTTCCGGCTTTCCTGTACTTCTCAATAACATCTGAATCCATGGAATTCGATGTGTGGATAGAAGGGGAGGTATAAAGGTTTGCGGGAAATGGACGCAGATAACAGAGGATTGGAAAAACTTAAATACATAATCGTGATTATGAAATCATGATTATGCAGAACTTCGTCAACAGAAAAGATGAGCTTGAGGAACTCAGAGAAGCGATGAAAAAAGGCGCTCTGATGATAGTTTACGGAAGGAGAAGGGTGGGCAAAACAAGGCTTTTGATAGAGGCCAGCAGGGAATTTAAGGTACTCTATGTTCTCTGCATGGAAGAGGAACTTGGAGAACTTCTTAAAAGGATATCGATGAAACTTTACAACCTCACCGGAGACGGAATACTGTTAAAGAAAGGCCTCTCCTCTTTCGATGAATTTTTTGAATATATTGCTGACAGAGAGGTCGTCGTCATCTTTGACGAATTTCCGATACTCGTAAAAAAATATCCCCGGATAATGGGTCTTCTTCAGGAATACTGGGATTTCATGCGAAAAAAGAACAACAGCATAATACTTTGCGGTTCCAGCATATCGATGATGGAGAAGATACTGGATTATCAGAGCCCGATTTACGGGAGAAGGACACATGCAATCCATGTAAAACCCCTGAGATTCAGAGATATAGGAGAATTTTTTCCGAATTACGGCCCTGTGAAACTCGTTAAAACATATTCGGTTCTTGACGGTGTACCTGAGTATCTCCTGAGATTCGATGCGAAAAAGGATGTCCGTGAAAACATCTATGAGAATTTCTTCGGAAAAAGTTTCCTTTACGAGGAGGCAGAACATCTTTTGAGATATGAACTAAGAGATTTGAGCACATATAACACGATACTTGAGGGTATTGCCATGGGATATACCAGCTTTCCCAAGATTAAAAACAGAACTTATATAGATGGATCTAAGATTTCAAGATATCTCGGAATACTCATCTCTCTTGGAATAATACATAAAGAGCTTCCGGCGACAATCAGCAAAAAGGAGAGGATTAAAAAGAAGAACGCAAGATATGTTATCGGAGACAATTACTTCAATTTCTATTATTCCTTCGTATATCCATTTAAGGAAGATATAGAGATAGGGATACAGGAAGGTGCGATTGAGAACTTTGAAAGGGATTTTAACCAGTATGTGGGCAGAATTTTCGAGAAAATCGCTATACAGTCCCTTATAGAGATGAACAAAAAGGGAAAAACACCCTTCACATTCACCAGAATAGGCAGATGGTGGCATAAAAATGAGGAAATAGATATACTCGCGCTGGATGAGAAAAGAAAAAAGGCCCTGTTGGTAGAGGTCAAATGGAAGAACTTGGAAGAATCGGGTGTAAAATCCGTTTTAAGAGAACTCGAAAGAAAATCCGCTCTTGTAAAGGAAATAGAGGATTACAGGAAATACTATGCGGTATTCGGAAAAAGTTTCGAAAAGAAGGACATAGAAGGGGTATTTCTGTATGATGTGAATGATTTGAAGGTATGATACGGAGAATTTTGACAAAGTTTCTTTTTATAGGAAAGGGTAAAGAGTTCACAGCCAATGAACTCCATATCTTCGTTTTGTTCCGATTTTCAGATTTATAGTCAACGACGAAACCTTTTTAACTAATAAGTCTATCTCCATCTATGTCTCGGCCAATAGAGAAAAGACCTGTAAAATGGCTAACAATTGATGAGCTTGACAGAGAGATTAGTAATCGACGAATTCAGGCAGACATGCTCAGAAAACTCCTTTTCATTCGGCTTTTATATCGTAGGATAGGTGTACCTCAAGCATCTAGGGCCGTTGGAGTTAGTAAAGTCGCAGGCTATATCTGGTTGAAAGAATGGAATGAGAATGGGTTGGAAGGACTGGAACCAAATTACGCCGGCGGGCGGCCTTCAAACCTATCTTCTGAGCAGAAAGAAGAACTCAAAGCCATCCTAATAAAAAGAGATGACTGGACAACAAAGGAAATAAGACAGCGCATTGAGGAGAAATTCTTGGTACTGTCCCAATT
>WALJ01000211.1 GCA_015522885.1 Thermoplasmata archaeon | reverse complement strand
GGGTGTGCTCCTCGCATCCGGAATAGTCAAGGCAAAGGACCCCGAGGCTGTCATGCGCTCCCTGCTGGAGGGGCTGCATTGATACTCTCGGACAGGGCTATAATCCGGATGATAGAGGATGGAAGACTTGCAATAGAGCCTTTCAAAGAGCGCTCCCTGACACCGAACGGCTATGACCTGTCGATATCCGAGATATACATACCATCCACAGATACGAGGGTTACTGAGGGTACGGCCGAGATACCTCCTATGACATGGTTCGCTCTGAGCACCGAGGAGTATGTGAAGTTCGGGCCGGAGATAAGCGCTCAACTCTGGATAAGGACTTCATGGGCAAGAAAAGGGATTATCGCGGCGTTCGGAAAGATTGACGCGGGATTTCACGGCACGCTGACATTTTCGGCCTTCAATGCATCGCAGAAGACCGTTGAGTTTCCGATAGGAGACAGATTTGCGCAGATGGTCTTCGAACTGCTGACGGAGAGCGCGGAACTGGAGTATTCAAAGAGGTCGGGCCATTTTCAGGGGCAGAGAGGGGTGACTCTGGAGAAGAGGAATGGTTAGCTACTCCGTCATCGTCGTTGAACCGAAGACCGGCGGAAACATAGGTGCGATAGCGAGGTCGATGTCAAATTTCGGACTCAAGGAGCTGATACTGGTAAACCCGAGGGAAATCGGAGACGAGGCATATACCAGAGCCATGCATGCGCAGGAGATACTTGACAATGCCGTAATAGTGAACAGGTTTGAAAAAGCTATAAAACTCGTGGATCTGGTGGCCGCAACATCGGCAAGGACCACCCGCGGAGAAAAGAAGACCATAAGGGTCCCCATGACTCCGGAGGAGTTTTTCAACAGATTCGAATCATATGAAGGGAAGATAGGACTGGTCTTCGGAAGGGAGGATTACGGGCTTTACAACGAAGAGCTCATGAAATGCGACCTCTTCATCACTATTCCCACGAATCCCGAGTACCCTGTCATGAACCTGTCCCACGCCGCAACCCTTGTGTTTTATGAGATTTACAAAAGAGGTGCGGAGGAAAAGGTGAGAACTCCGGCATCTTCCGTTGAGAAGGAGAAGCTTTTCGACTTCTTCGACGAACTTTTGGAGCGGATAAACTGGCCGGAATACAAGAGAAAAAGAGCCAGCATAACATTCAGAAGGCTGATTTCAAGGGCCGGACCAACGAAATGGGAATTTCATACACTGGCAGGCGTCATTAAAAAAGCAGCCGGGACAGGAAATAATTCGGAGACGAAAGAAGAATAGCTATTTTTCTTCCTTTTTTCCTGCCTCGTCCTTTGTGTCAAGCTCACGGTTCGTTTTTCTCCGTATTAGATAAACACTTATCATTATCACTATGAATATAAGCATACTGGCAAAGATTCCGATGAGAACATAGAGTGGATTGTTCTCTTTTTCTATCTTAAGTACCGGATTGTTCTCTTTTTCTATCTTAAGTACCGAATCCGCGGAAGAACTGGCGTTATACTCATCCGTGGCCACCACCTTGACTGCGATTTCTCCGGATTTCTCCGGTTTGACCGAGAAATTCGCACCGTATATGCCATCCCCCGCAGCACCGTCTCTATGCATACCGTCATCATAAAGAGGAATCTCTCCGGTGGATTCCGAGCTGAGATATGCGGTGAAATTGTCGCCTTCAGGGTCATATATGCGGACACTTACCCTCACCTCGGTCTCTTTGTTAGCCGGGACCTCTTTCGGATTGAGGAGTACATCTCCGATTATCGGCGCGGAGTTGAATGTTCTGAGAAAATAGACATTCCAGTTCACCACCGTTCTTCCGTACTGGTCCTCTTCTGTGTTTCTGCCGTCGGACCAGACAACACCTATGGATGAGATTGCAGGGAATCTCTGGTTCCAGTCTCCGGGGATGAGGTCTTTCGCCTGTCCATTCAAAGAACCGATTTTTATTACGTCTCTATTTCCTACGCTTTCGAGCCACAACACGGTATTTCCCCAGATATCCGGATACCGTTGAGGATTATCGGATGCTGAAACCCTGAACTCGTTTCCGGTGCTGATATTTTTTCCGTAAATCGCAGGAGTGCCCGTTCTCATATCTACCCACACAACAGTATTCCCGTAAATTGCAGGCTGGAACTGGTTGTGCTTTTCGGTGCATATCTGGAATTCATGGCCGCTGCTTATGTTATATCCATATATGTCCCTGTTGCCGTTGCCAATATCGTTCCTGTAATCCTTCCATACGACCGTGCTTCCGTATATGGCCGCATCTCTCTGCTCGAATATGTTGTCGCATACGGGAAATATTGCTTTGTTCGCCTCATCGACACCGTAGTTTTTCTCTTTCCAGTCCGGAATGCCGTTGCCATCTGAGTCACTTGACAGGTTGTAAGCATATATGTCCCCGTCGAGCCCGTTCCGGTAATCTATCCAGACAACATAGTGCCCCCATATGCGGGGCTTTTGCTGGTTTTCAGCGTTAAAGGTTAGTTGAGTCCCATTCTCGGGCTGATCCGGGTCCTTGAGGTCATAGATATAGATGTCCGCATTCCCGTTCCTCCAGTCCTCCCAGACAACGAGATTCTTCCATATGTCCGGGTTCTGCTGTGCGGAATTTCTGGTTCCGTCGCCTGATTTTTGAGTGCATACCGGAATCTTTTTGTCTGATGAAATATTATAGAGGTATATATCAGGATTGCCTGTACCCGTGCCAGTATAACCCCCATAAGGGTCGTTTCTGTAATCCTCCCATACTATGAGATCCCTATATATAGAGGGGTTTAGTTGCTGCTTGTCCTCTGAAGAAATGCTTTTTTCTCTGAAATCTCCCCCCATAGCATTCAAGGAAAGAAATGCAGGTGCGATAAGTGCGAGAGCGACGAGCAAAGCCATCTTTTTCATCATTATGTCCTACCCTACATGCTCACGGGATATAAAATTTTCCTTTCACATGGCTTCATCCCGAAACTCGATAGACACATGCGCTTGTTGAATAACAAATATCCTGATAAAAAATAACTTAATATAGCCGTAGCTGATACATCCCTGCGATTTTTCGCATTGGGTGAGGGCTGCTCATTCAACCGAAATCCACAGGTCTTCACCCAGTTCCTTAGCCCTCCGGCAGTAAGGTTGCTGTACCGCCTTAGGGTTCATTCTTCTGTGAGTGCATATAGACATCATGCGGTTTCCGAAAATGACAGAAAGCATGATGGATAGAAGGCTTCCGAAGGAAATCCGGACCAAGGTAATTATGAGAAAAGAAATATCCGATTAAAACTTTCGGGATGAAGCCGATGCATAGAAAACCCTTATATCCCCCCTTCTTTTAGGCGCTCCCATGACAGGAAATCCGATTGAAAAGATAAAGTCAAGAGTGCTTGTGGACGGTTTTGAAATAGTCCCTGACCTCGAGAAAAGCCACGGAGCTGTAATCTACGATAAGAAGAGCGGAAGAGAGATGCTCGACCTAGGGTACAATCAGTTCGGAAGCCTGACAATAGGTTACAATCACCCCGCAACTC
>WALJ01000210.1 GCA_015522885.1 Thermoplasmata archaeon | reverse complement strand
GGCTCCGGATATGATGTCTATGTCTCCACGGCCTGCCCGAGAATAGCGCTCGACGACCACATGAGCTATGATAAGCCGATGCTGACGGTCAGGGAGTTTGAAATACTGCTCGGCATAAGAAAGGAATGGGCGATGGACTGCATGATCTAAGTCCGCCACAGGTTTTTTAAGCTATCGGGATATCGACCTCCATGGACCGGCGGAAAGTCATCTCAGCGCTCGTTGTGATTATTCTTGCGCTCTCGATATTCATCGTATTTTTTTACAGAGGGCCGGCGGAAGAGGGGCCGCCCGAGGCTCTGAGAATAAGCTCTGCAGGTTCAAGTCCCCTGCTGCTCGATATGAACGGGAGTGTACGGGCATTCTGGGTCTCTGATACATATGAGATATGCGAGTGGAACAGGGATTCAGGTAGCTTAACTGAGATTGCATCATCGGGCTCTCCTGGGATACGAGGGGCGGCATGGAGGAACTGTGCGGTTCTTGTGTGGGCTGAAAGGGGTGGAGCCGGGCGGATATTCTATATAAAAACATCAGATGGCGGAAGCACATGGTCGAATTCCACTTTTTTCGGCTCCGGTGATTATCCGGAACTTTGGGCGGATTCTGATGGTATACACATGGTTTACAGGAATATGTTCGAAGGAGCACATTATCTCGCTGACTTTCGGGGAGAATGGAGTAATGCCTCGAGAATAGAAGAAAAAACTGCGGTCGGGCAGCATCTCATTCCTCTGCATATGGATAGAGGAACCATGCTTTTCTGGGAATCCAACGGAACGATTTTCTACTCGCAGTTGTACACAAAGATATCCCCCGCTCTTGGAGAAGTGAGAAGTTTCGGAACAGAGGGAAGCATATTCGATTTTCGCATTTCCTCGTCAGGAAACGAGGTTTTCATGGCCTACTCTTCCCTTACAGGGAAAGATATGGACATATGGTCCGTTCATTCATCCGATGCACTGACATGGAGCGCTCCAACCCATGTCGCCCGGGTTTCGGTGGTTTCCGATATTGCATTGTATGCCGGGAATGATTCCGTATATCTCGTCTATACCGATGGAAAAGAAACGATCATAAACTGTTCAGGTACCAATGATATGGAATCGGATATCGTCCCTCCGGGAAGGGAATATTTCATTCTGGGAAATGATGTGATATACACATCATATGATACAGATAGCGGCCCTGTTTATTTTATGTATCATGCGCTCTGCCAGTAGAGATAGATACCGCCCAGATTCATCCTTTCCAAATCCTTTTTATACCGCATGTTCTACCTCAATCTCCTGTGCTCGAGTGGGGTAGTTTGGATATCCTGGGAGCCTGCGGAGCTCCATACCCGGGTTCAAACTCCGACCATTTTCTCCGAAAATAGTCTTGCTCGCACGGGCGTAACCGTGCTCGTTCCGGCTCGAGCGTTTGTTCTATATATCCATCGCTCGAGCCTCATGTTCTCCTCTCGTCGAACATCCCGGCTCGAGTATTCGTTATGTGTTAAACTCAAACATAAATGATACTACAACAGCGCTCTACTTTCCAAATCCTTTTTATACCGCATGTTCTACCTCAATCCCCTGTGCTCGAGTGGGGTAGCTTGGATATCCTGGGAGCCTGCGGAGCTCCATACCCGGGTTCAAATCCCGGCTCGAGCGCTCACTCCGTTCGCACTCTAGCCTTATGTTCTTCTATTGTCGAACATCCCGGCTCAAGCGCTCGTTTTATCTGCCTATCGCTCGAGCCTTATGTTCTCCTATCGTCGAACATCCCGGCTTGAGCGTCTATGCTATTTTTCAATCTCCTGTGCTCCGCATATGAGGATTACCATTATATATGACAAAGTCATGGATTATCGAAGATTATGGAAATGGTGGATAGAGAAGATGAACTCGAGAGGCTCGAAGGTGCATTGACCGCTGCGTATGAGGGGAATGGAGAGGCAGTCTTTATATCCGGCGAAGCTGGTACGGGGAAGAGCGCTCTCTGCAACCGGCTCTCGGAGAAGGCGGAGAAGAGAGGTTTTAGGGTGATGAGAGGCTGGTGCTTTCCGGAGTATTCCAAGCCGTATATGCCATTGGAGAAGGCCCTCGAGCCTCTTGAAATCTCTCATCTTTTCGAAGGCCCGGCACCACCGAGGATTGAGAGCATATTTCTCATAGCTAACAGCGGCATACTTCTCACGTCCGTGGAAAGAGAGGAATCCGAGATGGATGGAGATATATTCACAGGTATGTTAACAGCGGTCAGTTATTTCGTAAAGGATTCTCTCAAGACGATGGCAGGAGAAGGAGCGCTCAACGTTCTCGGTTACGGTGGAATGCGAATAATCATGGAGCGTGGCGATGTGTGTTCCATGGCCACCGTGATTTCGGGCAGAGAGAACGAGATTCTTCTGGAAGACATGAAAGAGGCACTGAAAAGAGTGCATAGGGAATACGGGGAAGTGCTCAGAGACTGGAATAACGATATGGAAAGCATAAGAGGGGCCAGAGAGATAATAGAGTCCCTGTTGAAATCTGGGAAATATGTGGGAGTGGACTACTCAATATCCGACCCGAAGCTGAAAAAGGGAACGATAATGGAGAACGTCACACTGGCTCTTCTGAGAAATTCGGAAAAAACACCCATTCTGCTCGTGATTGAGGATATGCAGTGGGCTGACAGCTCCAGCATTGCTTTAATCCAGTATATTTCGAGGAACATACGGGATGCAAAGGTGTTTCTCGTGGGCACATACCGCGAGTCCGAGGCCCGTGAGAACTCCGGCCTTTTCGAGGCTCTGGGGCAGATGAACATGGAAGATCTTGTCGATGAAATAAAACTCCGGCCTCTCGGAAGAGAGGCTATCGGGGAAATGGTGAAGAAGAGGATGTCGGGCATTGAGAATTCCGATATGATTGTGAAAAAGGTTTTTGAGGAAAGCGGCGGAAATCCGCTTTTTGCCTCCGAAATGCTGGACATGATTGCAAAAGAAATTAAGGAAGGCATAAGGAGTGAAGAAATCGGTAGGCTGGAAACACCGAAAAAAATCCGTGAAATGATACGGAACAGGATTGAAAAGCTGTCCGAAGATGAGATCGAACTCCTCGAAGCGGCATCGGTCTTAGGCCAGGAATTCACGGGTAGCATGCTGTCCGGAATGCTGGGGAAGCGCAGGATAGAGGTTCTGAAGGAGCTCAGAAGACTGGAGAGGCATGAAAATCTCATAGAGGAAAGGGACGGGAAATACAGGTTCGAAAATCCGAAGATAAGAGAGGTCCTTTACGAAGACATGGGGCGCGAGATGGCTCAGGCCTATCACGAGATGGCCGCACAATCACTCGAAGATATGTATCCCGAATCCCCGGACCATTCCATGCTCGGCTACCATTATTACATGGCAGGCATACCGGAAAAGGCGATACCGAACCTGTTGAAGGCCGCCGAAGAAGCGAAGAACAAGTATTCCAATGAAGAAGCGGTGAGAGAACTCTCTCATGTGCTGGAACTGGCGAAGGGCGGCAGGTGGAAGGAGGAGAGGCGGAAAGCCTTGGAGATGCTCGGAGAGGTCTACATTATCATAGGGAAATATGAGGAGGCGATAGAGAGTCTTAAAGAAGCGGAGGAAATCTCAGAACGGCCCGAAAAATCTAGAATCCTCAGAAAAATATCTGAGGCGTACGAGCATATGAGCGAATACGATGAGGCCCTGAAAGTTCTGGAACGGGCGAAAGAGATTGCAGAGGGGATAGAGATAGGCAGGATACATCTTTCCGAGGGGAACGTACTTTACAGGAAGGGAGAGTATGACAGGGCCAGGCTCTCCTTTGAAAAATCCATAGAATGCCTGAAAAAACACGGTGCCGAGGCAGAGGAGATATCAACACCCATAAGGGCGCTTGGCAACATCTATTACAGCAACGGGGAGTACGACAAGGCGCTAGAAAACTACAAGAAGGCTCTGGATGCGGGCAAGCTGTCCGGCAAGGCGATGTCACTGAACAATATGGGTGTGGTGCATGTCCGTCTCGGGGAGTACGACAAGGCCGCGGAATACTTTAGAGAAGCCCTGAAGATAAGGGAGAAGATAGGGGACCGCTGGGGAACCGCCATGTTTCTCAGCAATCTGGGTGTCGTGAAGAGCGAGAGCGGCGAATACGACGAGGCCATGGATTACTTCAAAAAGTCCCTCGAAATAAGGGAGAAGATAGGGGACCGCTGGGGAACCGCCATGTCGCTGAACAATATCGGGATGATACACCTGGAAAAGGGGGAATACAGGGGATCCTTGGAGTATTTCCGCAAAGCCATGGACATCCGGGAGAAGATAGGTGACAGGGACGGGGTCGCTTCGTCGATGATATCCATGGGGATGGCATATCTCGAACTCGGAGATGCAAAGAAGAGCATGGAACTGTATTCGAAGGCTCTGAAGATAAAGGAAGAGATGGGGGACAGGGAAGGAATTGCAGAGGCTCTGAACGGCATGGGAAGGGCGCATACTCTTGAGGGAGACGGTAAAAAAGGGGAGGAATTCCTTAAAAAAAGTCTCAAACTTAGCGAGGAGGTCGATAACAAACGGATGGTGGCATACAACCTGTGCTCTCTTTCCGAACTCTACCTTTATACGGGCAATCCGGACGGAGTTGAGCAATGCTGCAGCAGGATACAGGATATTTTAGGTCAACTGAAAATCAGGGAGATGGATGCCTGGATTCTTCGAATAAAAGGCATGCTTTCATACGATAAAGGCGATACTAAGAAAGCCAAAGAATATCTGAAAAAGAGCGCTGCCATATCCAGGGAGATGGGACGGAAGGGAGATATGGCGAAGAGCCTCGGCTGGCTCGGAATGGTTCTCGGAGAGCGGGGGCGTGAGTTCACGGAAGAGGCGCTCGCCGTATTCAGAGAGAACGGAATGAAATGGTGGGAAAAGAGGCTAATGGATTTCACGGATGGAACAGCGTAGACGCTATTATCGCCCGAACACCAGAGAGACCGTGGACACGAGCGGAAGTATGATAAGCAAAGAGAAATCCGCGAATTCACGCGAATCCGTCGTCGTGTTCTATTCTCGTCCTTTCACTATCTTCGGGATATTCCCGTGCGAGGACATCGAAATCAAAAATCTTCAGGGGTATTGCGAAAGGAGCGAACGGTGAACTCACTATCGCCTCGCCGACGTTCAGTGATTTCATCTCGTTGCGGAGGGCGCTCAGGTCCTGCTTGGAAGCGCTCCCCATTCTTTCCCTGTCCCCTTCGTCGGAAAGGCCCATTATGAAGAGCGTGTTCAGC
>WALJ01000209.1 GCA_015522885.1 Thermoplasmata archaeon | reverse complement strand
TCCTTGAGCGCTCTTTCTATGGAGGGCACCGTCCTTTCCAGAAGGTCCTTAGTCATCTCCCGGAACTTCGCTCTTGTGAGGTTCACGTTGAGATGCTTCGGTCCCGAGGAATCCGCGGTGATGTACGGCAGGTTTATGCTGGTCTGCATCCTGCCGGAAAGCTCTTTTTTTGCCTTTTCCGCCGCTTCTTTCAGCCTCTGCATCGCCATCATGTCCTTTGTGAGGTCCATGCCGTTCTCTTTTTTGAACTCGTCCACAAGATAATCGACTATTCTCTGGTCCCAGTCATCTCCGCCGAGATGCGTGTCTCCGCTGGTGGAAAGGACTTCGAAGACACCGTCGCCGACCTCAAGTATCGATACATCGAAGGTGCCTCCCCCGAGGTCATAGACAAGAATCTTCTCTCCTTCCGCTTTATCGAGACCGTATGCCAGAGACGAGGCCGTGGGCTCGTTTATTATCCTTCTGACATTCAGTCCGGCAATCTTTCCCGCATTCTTTGTTGCCTGCCTCTGATTGTCATTGAAGTATGCGGGCACGGTTATCACGGCATCCGTTATCTTCTCTCCGAGATATGCCTCGGCATCCTCTTTCAGTTTTCTGAGAATGAATGCGGATATCTCCTCCGGAGTGTATTCCTTATCATCTATCTTCACCCTGTGATTCGTGCCCATCTTCCTCTTGATAGATAAGACCGTTCTTTCGTGATTTGCCACAGCCTGCCTTTTCGCAGGTTCTCCGACAAGTATTTCTCCGTCCTTTGTGAAAGCGACAACGGAAGGCGTGGTCCTTCCTCCTTCCGCATTCGGTATCACGGTGGCCTGACCGCCTTCCATGACCGCCATGCATGAGTTCGTCGTTCCAAGGTCTATTCCTATTATTTTTCCCATATCATCACCTCTTTGCAACCTTTACCTTTGCGTGTCTTATAACCTTATCATGTAAGATGTACCCTTTCTGATACTCTTCCAGTATGGTGCCGTCCTCCCCTTCTCCGGTAGCTATGGCCTCGTGGAGATTCGGGTCGAACTTCGCTCCCGATGATTCGAAGCCCCTGACCCCGAACTCCGAGAGTATGGATTCTATCTGCGACTTTATCATCTCGAGACCTGTTCTGAACTCCCCTTTTTCGTGGGCCATTGCCCTTTCCAGAGTGTCCAGAACATCCAGCATTCGTATGATGAGCTCCTCGCATCCGTACTTTTCTTTTAACTCGTTTTCTCTCTGTATCCTCTTGCGGTAATTGTCGAAATCCGCCTGTATTCGCTGCGCAAGCTCCTTAAGTTCCAGAGCCTGCTTTTTCGCATCTTCGAGTTCCGTCCTGAGTCTCTCTATCTCTATGTCCTTCTTCGATCTTCGCTTTTTGGCCTTGCTTCCGCTCTTTTTCTCTGCCCCGGTCTCGGTCAAACGACCACCTTATTCTATTCTGACCTTCTTTCCTTTCGGCTGACTTTTCTTCAGCTTTTTAAGGGTTATGTCGAGCACCCCGTTGTTGTACGTGGCCTTAACATTTTTCTCGTCTATCTCCGCACTCAGAGGTATCTCCTTATAGTACTTTCTCGAGGCGGTGTCGACCTTTATCGTGACCGTGTCTCTGGTTACCGTGAGGTCTATGTCCTCCTTGCTGACGCCAGGAAGCTCCACGGTGATGGTTATCCCGTCTTCGGACTCCATGACATCCGTGAGCGGTTCCCTCGCAAAACCTTCCGAGCGCTCCGCCGAATCCCCTATACTCTTCGGAATGGTGTTCCCGAACTGCTGTATCACGGGTTTTCCGTCAGGGCCGACCTTCATGCTGAAGCCGTAGACCATCGGCTCTCCCATGTGTATGTCTCCATCCATGGCTCTCTGCATCATCATGTCCATGATGCGCCTCATTCTTTCGAACTCCCCGTCTATATCCATGTCGAAGAAGTCGTCGAATGGCGAATCGAATGGCCAGTTTCTTCTTTTTCCGTGCATGTTATTACCTCCTTGATTGTGTATTTTACCTATGTTTGTTCTTCTATATAAGACTTTCGTTCACTCTTTCCATTTCTCAGAATTCTTTATATTCTCCGACTTATGAGAGGCGATGATCGAGACCCTTCGCAGAGATGCGCTCTCCAGAATCGCTGAGATAAAAATCGGGAGAAAGGACTTCCGCAGCCCCGGCATTCTCTTTGTGGACACAGAGCGTTTCAATCCGCCGGATTATGCAGAAATAACGATAGGAGGGCGAAATTCCACCCTGAACCCCGATGAGTTTCCGGAAGTGCCGTATCCGATAGGTGCATCGATTCTCAACGAGGTCAGCGGTGAAGGGTCGTTCGGAAGCATCTATTTCAAAGGAGACGAGTTGAGGCTGTCGCATGAAGGCGCTGCGATGTACTCGTTCCCGCACCTTGCGGAGCTCATAGGTGACGCAGGAAAGTTCACCGATGCCGTGATAAGAGCCAGAGAACTCGCAGGTCCGGTGCCAATCATCTATGCCCCTGCAACCGGCGAGGTCAATCATCTTGCTATTCTGGCATATTTCGGAATAGAACTTTTTGACACCGTGCCTCTGATAGTCTCGGCAAGGAATGGAAAGTATTCGGACGAAAACGGGAAATGGAAATCCAATGAGGACTTCGAAACCCTGCTAAAAAAGAATTATCGGAGCGCTCTCCGCGAGCTTGGGATTATAAGAAAAGCGATAGAAGAGCGCAGGCTCAGAGAGATAGCGGAGATGCGTGCCCGCTCAGAGCCGTGGTTATACGCCGCTTTAAGACTGGCGGATGAGGAGCACTGGCGCTTCTTCGAGACCTATGAATCGCTCAAACCCAGACCTGTGCGCTATTCGGGCCCCGAATCCATAGAGAGGCCGGAGGTCATGAGATTCAGGGAGAGGGTCGTGGAGCGATGGAAACCGAGGGGTCAGGTGCTCCTGCTCCTGCCGTGCTCCGCAAGGAAACCCTATTCAAGGTCGAGAACGCACAGAAAGTTCAGGGAGATATTGCAGTCGGTGGACGGCTGGGGCAGCGTTCAGGAGCTTATTGTGACATCACCCCTCATCTTGGTTCCCAGAGAGCTGGAGAGATATTATCCTGCGGGATACTATGACGCAGCCGTGAGGGGGAAATGGGACCTGCAGGAGATAGAGGTCATAAACGGCATGCTGGAGGCTCTCAAAAAGAGGGCCGGGTTCAGGCATGTGGTAATCCACCTTCCGGAGGACATGGACTTCGTTTCAGATGCGATATACGGAGAATGGACCGTGGAAGGCTCGGTTACCTCGAAGAAATCGCTTAAAAATCTCGGTGAAGCCCTGAAAGGAGCGCTCTCCGATGTCCGCGGGGAATCCCCGAAGAACAGAAATTTGTGGACGGTTCAGGCGATGGTGGAGTTTCAGTTCGGTATCGAAGGAGAGCTCATGGCGGATTCCGTGAAGGGCAGGTGGCCGAACATAAAGGGGTTCAAGAATGGAAAACAGACTGTCAGCTTCGTTGAGGGCAAAGGCTCTTTATCGCTAACATCGGAAGGCGGAAGGATACTCGCTGAAAACGGGAGATACAGGGTCTTTGTCTCGGATTTCGAGATTCACGGGGACATATTCTCGATAGGTGTCGAAGGTGCGGACCCGGAGATAAGAGAGGGAGATGATGTTGTTATAATTCAGAAGGGAATTCCGGTTGCTGTGGGAATAGCGGAGCGCTCCTCTCCTGAAATGGTTGAAGCGAAAAGAGGAATAGCTGTCAGGGTGAGGAAGAAGATTGGGGATTAGAGATTCTCCGCAAGCCATCTCCACGCATCTTTAGGCTTTTCTCCCGCATTATAGGCTCCGCCTCCCCCAACATTGTCCGGCGTCTCTATCATACCGAAATTTCGGACCCGTTTGTCGGTGTCCATCCAGCAGCCGTGGTCATTCGGGTCGTCGAACAGGTTATACCATAGAACACCCAGAAATCCTGAAACCTCGAATTGACCCTCTCGGTGGTGGTGGCAGGGGCGGCATCGCTTACCCAGTTCCATGAAAAATGCCATGTGAAACCCCACATAAGCGTGCTGTTTCCGATACCCGTGTAATCCTGCCCTTCGGTGGGATTGTCGCTTCCGTTCGACACGGAAAACAGGCCGGCATTGATTACGAGAATGGCAATTATAGTCGGAGACATAACCTTCTAAACTAATGATGTCTCCGAGTAGCAGTCGCCGACCTGATTAAGCCCTCCTCACGGAAGGCAAACTCGGAACTATCGTTCCTCGTAAAGCCCGTCTGCCTACGATATAAGTTAACAAAGTCAGGTCGGCGACTATAATATTATTTCGTAAAAGGTGATTGAAAATGAAGAAACTGATAATGGATTATAGGAACTC
>WALJ01000208.1 GCA_015522885.1 Thermoplasmata archaeon | reverse complement strand
TAACCTCCGTTTGTGTGCAGAACACCTTTCGGTTTTCCTGTTGAACCCGAGGTGTACAGTATGAACAGCGGGTCTTCCGCATCCATCTCCTCGTAGGGGGAATCTGTGCTCTCACCGGCGATTATCTCGTGATACCAGACATCTCTGCCCTCTTTCATATTCACCTCGATACCGGTGCGCTTCACGACCACGACCTTTTTAACGTAATCCAGACCTTCCACTGCCTTGTCCGCATTGGCCTTCAGAGGTATTTTCTTCTTTCCCCTGAACGAGCCGTCGGATGTTATCAGAACCTTTGCTTCCGCATCTATCACCCTGTCTCTAAGGGCATCGGCACTGAATCCTCCGAAAACTATGGAGTGTATCGCACCTATTCTGGCGCATGCGAGAAGCGATACCGCCAGTTCGGGTATCATCGGAAGATATATGGAGACCCGGTCTCCCTTCTTAATGCCCATCTTTCTCAGGGCATTTGCCAGTTTCGCCACTTCTTCGTAAAGTTCCCGATAGGTGTATCTCTTCTCCTCGCCGGGCTCGTTTCCGACCCATATGAGTGCGGTTTTGTCCTTTCTGCCGTCGGTCAGGTGCCTGTCGAGACAGTTATATGCGGCATTTGTCTTGCCGCCTCTGAAAAATTCTATCTTTCCCTCTTTGAAATCGTAATCCATGACCTTGTCCCATTTCCTGAACCAGTCTATTATCTCTGCCTGCTCGGCCCAGAATCCATCAGGGTCTTTCAAGGAGCGCTCGTACATCTTCATGTACTCATCCATGCTCTTTATGTATGCTTTTTCGGATATTTCCTTAGGCGGGTTGAATATGAGTTCTTCTTCGTTTTCGGACATTTGAATCCTCCTTTTGCTTTTGTCGATTTTTCCCAATCTTATGAAAAGGGATAAATCGAGGAAACAGGCTGGATATATAACACTTTTTCCCTGTTTTCTCATCGTCTTAATGTAAAAACAGCTTCATTTATAAATGAAGTCAAATCTATTTTAGTAAAAATACGGGATACCTTTTTATAGCAGAAACAAAACAAAACTATCGTGGAAGTCTACGAGCAGATATACAGCATAGCTGAGGAGGAGATCCCGGAACTCGGAGGATACATCCTTGATAAACAGCTCAGTGAACTCGCAATACCGAAGCAGAAGATAGGTCTGGACGACATTCCTCTGATAACAAAGGCGATTTCGGAAGCCGCTGCCATGTTCGGCGAGAAGAAGGCCAGAACAATAAGGAAGAGGATAATGAGAGAGGTGGCTTCCAAGGGAAAGATTCTGAGGACCCGGAAGGACCCGCATGCAAGATTGGAAGCACTGATGGATATGGGAAACAGCGCTCTGATGGTAGGCGATTTCAGGGAAGTTATCAAAGATATGGAAGAGGCGAAAAAAATCGCTCTGGATAGTGACTTCAAAAACAAGGTCGCAGAGATAAACAACAGGATGGCCGGGGTCTTTGCAAGGATGAAAAAAAAGGATAAAGCCCTGAAACTCCTCGAAGAGGCGGAGCGCATATCGGGAGAGACGCACACGAAGCATGAACTCGGTCAGACCATGTATGAATACGGTTCCGTTTACTGGTGGTCAGGTGAGCCTGAAAAGGCCCTTGAATACTTCAAAAAAAGCCTGAAAATAGGGAAAGATCTCGGAGATGACAGGTTGATGGGGTATTCGTCAATGGGCATGGCAAATGCCTATAGTGAGATGGGGGACATCGAAAAGGATATTGAATATTCGGAAAAGGCATTGATGCACTTCAAAAGGTCGAAACTTGAAAACGAGGTCGCCAAGATGTATGTGAACCTTGGGGTTCCGTATGAAGAGAAAGGAGAGTTCCAGAAGGCGGAATCATACTATCTTCAGGGTCTGTGGGAGAGCAGAAGAATCGGCTATGTTCTCATGGAAGCGTGGGCGCTTTCCAATCTCTCAGGGCTTTATATTGACCCGATGCAGTCGGAAACGGCGGAATCCTATGCCAGAGACGCACTCAACATATTTGAGATGGTTGGCGACGAACTCGGTATGTCAATGGCCCTCATGAACCTCGCAAAGATTCATCTTATGAAAGAGATGTACGAAGATGCTGTTAGAGAGTTCGAAAAGGCGATAGAGATAAAGGAAAGGCTGGACAGCAAATACTGGATAGCGGATGCTTACGAGGCCTACGGAGAACTGCTTGTAAAAATAGGGGATGAGAAAGCCGGTGAATATCTGCAAAAGGCTGAGAAGCTGTTTCGCTCCATAGGTAACGAGAAAAGAGCGGAGAAGTGCAGAAATCTCCTCACTTAGCCACGGCTCCTAGCCTTTTGAGCGCCTCGATTCTCTCTTTTTCACCCAGCTTTGCCATGCAGAGTGCGTCTTCCATGAATTTCGTCGCTTCGTCCATAGCCCTTTTGTTCACGGGATGCGGTACCCCGTCCTTTCCGCCGACTGTAAACGAATACTTCACAGGGTCCTTCCACGAAGGCTTTTCACCGTATACGAGTTCGGAAACGAGGGCAAGCGCACGCACCGTCGCCGGCCCGACACCTCTGACACCGAGAAGCTCATCGTAATTTTCAGGCTGGAATTCATAGGCCGCCCTTAGAGCGTCCCAGTTTATCCTTCCGGGCATTGTCAGGACTTCCGGTTTTTTCACGGGTTTGTCGAAGTTAAAGAGGGTTCTCTGGGGTGAGACCGAAGAAATCTCGTTTTTTATGTGCTCTATGCCGTCATTCACTAGGTCAGTGGATATTCTTTTCGCATTATCACTTTCTTTCGATGTCATATCGAGCGCCTTTCCCGCATTAAAGCCGACAATTCCTTTATGAGGCTCTTCCGTGAATGCTCTTACATCTTTTCCCAACCAGTGGTACCTTCGGGCATAGCCTTTTTCTTCCCACATTCCCTGCTGTATCACAGCCCAGTCTCCGTTCTCATTCACAATCATTGTGTGGTGGTATATCGGGTGCTTGTCCTGTATCGCAGCGCTGTCCACCTTTGCCGACATCCTGCTGGCTTTTATGAGGAATTCGGTGCTTTCCTCGGATAAGTTCATGCTTTTTCCCATGTTTCGCAGTTCATAAGGGGTATTTCTGGAAGTTCTACCCTTTCCTCCCGCAACCCCCACTCCGATATCTCTCTCTTTCAGGGCCTCTTTGAGCGCTCCCATGCTTACCGTGGTGGTTCCCGAGGAATGCCAGTCAAAACCGATGGCACATGAGAAGGATTGGAACCAGTAAGGGTCCGAGAGTCTTTTCAGGAGTTCTCCGGTTCCGTATTCCTCGACGACTATTTCGGCTATCGCTCCAGACATCTTTACCATTCTCTTGAAGAGCCACGGCGGAGCCTTTCCTCCGTGGAGCGGCAGATTAGCGATTCCGGTGTGCACACCTATAACTGAATGGAATACTATTTAAAAATTGAAAGGGGTTGGGTGAAAGTGTTTATGGCGTATCCTGTTCGATGTTTTCAGTTTCCTGTTGAGGTTCTTGCTGGCTCTGTATTTGCGGAGGCTCTTGCTGCACTTCAGGCTGGCCCTGTACGGGTTGAGGCGGCTGATACTCCTGCTGAGGATAACCAGCGCTCTGTACCTGACCTGAGCCTTTCTTTTTCAGGATGAAAAGAAGGGCCAGCACTATGGCTATCAGAATAAGAATGCCCAGAATGAGGAGCCCCGTGGAATCGGAGGGAGCGTTTCCTCCCGTTCCGCTGCTTTTCGGCGCAGCACTGACCTCGTTGCCGTGTTCGCTTTCCCCTATGCCGTTCGTGGCACTCACATAGTAATAGTATGTGTAGCCCTTGTCGACCGCCGTATCCCGATATGCGAAAACAGAGCTACTTACGACCTTCAGCAGAACTTCTCCGCCGGATTCCGTACCTCTGTATATGGTATAGTTCGTTATCTGGCTTCCGCCGTCATTGACAGGAGCGCTCCATGAAAGGTCAATGTATCCGTCTCTACCGGTGGCTGTGAGATTCTGAGGTGGAGAAGGCCGGGTGGTGGATGGCAGTAGCACGGATACTTCGTTGCTTGGGTCACTCTCCCCTCCGGAGCTCAGTGCTGTTACATAGTAGTAATTTGTCTCACCTGTTATCGGGGAAGTGTCGAGGAAATACAGGGTGTTTCCACCCACATAGGTGTAATAACTCTCCTGACCGGAAGCACTTCCTTTATATATTTTATAAGATGTTATGGGGCTCCCACCATTATCCAATGGAGGGTCCCATGTAATGTTTACATAATCCGGACCGTATGACGACACTTTCAGATTTCTAGGAGGTGAAGGCTTCACTTCGTTTCCTATGACATAGAGGTAATTGTTATAGGAACCGACATATATTGTTCCGTCAGAGCCTATTGCAGGTGAGGCCCTCACATCACTTCCCGTGTTGTATTTCCATTTTAGAGTTCCATCAGGATTCAGAGCGTAGAGCCCTCCATCATTGGAGCCTGTATAAATGGTGCCGTCGGAGCCTATTGCAGCCGAAGAATACACGGCACCTCCTGCGTCATATCTCCATTTTAGTCCGCCGTCCGGATTTATGGCATAGAGATAGCCACTGAGCGAGCCCGCATATAGGGTCCCGTCCGAAGCGATAGCGGGTGAAGAGACAAAAGTATCGACGGACAGGTCATATTCCCATCTGAGACTCCCGTCGGGATTGAGCGCGACCAGAGCATCAGAGCATGCGATATAGACGGTCCCGTCATTAGCTATGGCAGGAGAAGAGAAATCAACACTATTTCCCGTGTTATACTCCCATTTCAGGGAGCTGTCAGGATTAATAGCATAGAGAGAATGGTAGGAACCTATGTATACGGTGCCGTCCTGAGCGATTGCTGGTGAGGAGTAGACTATTTGGTTTCCGGTATTATAGTTCCATTTGACGGTTCCGTCCGGATTTACGGCATAAAGTCTCCCATCCTTTGAACCTATGTATACGGTGCCGTCCGCAGCTATCGCTGGCGATGAGTCTATCGCACCGAATGTAGCGTATCTCCATCTCTGGCTCCCGTCAGGGTTCAATGCGTACAGATAATGGTCCTCCGAACCGAAGTATATGGTTCCGTCGGTAGCCACCGCGGGAGAGGACTTTATATGGTCTCCTGTCCGGTGTCTCCATCTCTGACTTCCGGAAGAGTCCAGCGCATATAGGAAGTAGTCCTCCGAACCGAAGTATATGCTCCCATCGGTACCTATGGCTGCAGATGAGAATATTTTGTCGCTCGTTCTGTATGTCCAGCGCAGGTTACCGTGATTCCCTGCGGTGTCATAAAGGCTTAGGCCTGTATGCCTTACATTACCATGAAACATAGGCCACGGCGTATCCGCAACCCCCGCACCCTGCACGCTCTCCATCACATTCACCACAAATATGCTTCCGAAAAGCATTATGGCGACCAGCAATATTATGGATTTTTTCATTTTATGCACCTCTTTATGTTGCCAGAAAAAGTATATGCTTTCGGATTTAAGTTTTTTGGTACAATCGGCTTCATCCCGAAACTCGATATAACCCGTGCTATCTTGAATGAACAATATGTCGATAAAAAACAACTTGATATGCCCGTATCTGATGCACCTCTGCGTTTTTTCGCATTGGGTGAGACCTGTCTATTCAACCGAAATCCACAGGTCTTCACCCAGTTCCTTGGCCCTCCGGCGCTAAGGTTGCTGTACCGCCTCAGGCCTATTTTTCCGTACGTATAGTCGGCGACCTAACTTTGTTAACTTATATCTTTGATAGAC
>WALJ01000207.1 GCA_015522885.1 Thermoplasmata archaeon | reverse complement strand
ATCGAAAGAAGAAGTGAGACGACTTACAGATAAATTTTCTTTATGACTCCCATGTCCAAATTCTCGCCAGTACCCCCCTTTTCCCCTCAGCCGACCTGTTCCTTTATCCTCACCGCAATCGCTTTTCCGATTCCTTCCACCCTTGTGAGCTGTTCCACACTTGCTTTCCTCAGGTCCGAGATGCTCCTGTAGCCGTGTTTGTGGAGCGCTCTTCCCCTTGTTCTCCCGATTCCCCTTATCTGCATCAGGTTCAGGACATCCTGCTTCACTCCGTGGTGTATGCGCTGTATCAGTATGTCCAGAGCGTGGGTGTCCTCAGGTCTGAAAAGCCTTGAGAGTTCTCTTGTGGAGGTGAGGAGCCATTCGGAGAGTTCCGTCCTCGATGCGAGGTCCCCGGGCCATATGCCGTATCTCTCGGTTATCTTCTTCTCAGGCAGCTCGTTTATCCAGTCAAGGAGAACAAGGGCTGTTTTCAGAGCGGAGACATATGCCGCCTCGGGCACATCCCACGGTTTAATCGGCGTTTCTATCTCCTCGGCAAGCTCTCTTATGTAGTCCTCGGAGCGTTTGGGATAAAGCGGGTACATATCCGGAGTGAGTGAGATGGTGTGCAGGTATCCGAGTTCGTCTATCTCTTCCTTATCTTCCAGAGCGGTTCTTATGATGACCGCGCTCATCGGGTCTATGTAAGTCTCCGCGGTCCTTATTCCGAAATTCGTCGGGCTGAGATTCCCGCTCCTTCTTTCTATGAGGTCGTTGTCGAAAAGGAACCCTATGGCCCTTTCCACCGTCCTTTCTATGTCCGAAATATCCCTCTGCCGTGCGAAGAATGTGCCTTCATAGAAGGAATAGAGCTCTTCCTCGCTTGAAATCCCGAAGGTCGCGACAAGAGCCAGTGTGTGGGTCCGCAGAACGTTCTCGGAGCCCAGTTTCGAAAGGATGGGCTCGGACTCGGACTTCAAATAGCGCTCCATGAGGTCTCCGACATCCGCCTCGTTTTTCGCAATTATTATCCCGAAACCCTCCCTGTCGTACTTCGGCCTGCCGGCTCTTCCGAGCATCTGCTGGACCTCCATCACAGGGATGTCTTTCCATCCGAATCCGGAGACATCGTAGCGCTTCGTATCCCTCACTATCACGGTCTTCGCGGGGAGATTTATTCCGGCCGCAAGGGTCGGCGTGGCGACTATCACGGATATCTCCCTGTTTTTGAAGGCATTTTCGACAGCCCTCCTCTGCTCGGAGGTGAGCCCCGCATGGTGGAACGCCGCACCCCTTTTAAGGCAGTTCTTCAGCCTTACGGAGGTTCTGTCATCGCCAAAATCCGCTTCGATACCCTTCATCCTGAGTTTTTCAAGGAGAACCGCAAGTTTATCCGCCAGGCTCTCAGTATATCTTCTGGTGGAAACGAAGACAAGCAGCTGCCCGTCTTTTTCAAGAGTGTCCCTTATTATCCCTTCGAGCCCCGAATACTTTGTTCTGATAGAGGAACCGTCTTCGAACAGGATGTTCTTTCCGTACGCTATCCCTTTTTTCAGTTCTACAGGTCTCCAATCGCTCCTGAAGTGCTCCGCACCCAGCCATTCCGCAATCTCATTCGAGTTCTTTATCGTTGCGGATAATGCGATTATCTGGGCATCCGGATTCAATTTCCTGAGCTTCTCCAGAGTCACCTCCAGCGTCGGCCCCCTTTTTTCATCGTTTATAAGATGAATCTCGTCCGCTATCACGGCTCCGATCTTCGACATCCAGCCAGTTCTGTGCCTTATGAGGGAATCCACTTTCTCGGATGTTGCGACGATGATGTCATTCCTTCCCAGTCTCTCGTCCTTCGTGTCATAGTCCCCTATGGAAATACCGACTTTTATGCCCAATTTTGAGAATTTTTTCAGGTCCTCGTATTTCTCGGATGCGAGGGCCCTCAGAGGAACCATGTAGAGCGCCTTTTTCCCGTTCAAAACAGACCTCACGGCCCCCACATATGCGATGAGAGACTTGCCGCTCGCTGTCGGATATGCGGTTACCGCATTTTTGCCGGAAATCACGACTTTTAAGGGCTCTACCTGTATATCATACGGGCTTTCAATCCCTTCTTCCCTGAAAATTTCCGATATTTCCGAGCCGACGATATCCGAGAGTTTCACGGTGAGATATGGAACGGTGATAAATCTATTCCTCACTCAGTACCTTTCTGACCTCTTCCATGACCTTCTTTTTGTCCTTGTAATACGAGGAAACTATTCTTGCGACATCCCTGTAGTTCCTCACCCCTATCTTTTTCATGTACTCAAGGATGTCCTTTCTTCTCTTTACCTCTCTTTCCATCTCTCTGGCGGACCAGTTCTTGGCCATTGCCACTTTGTTATAGACATAGCTGTGCCCGCTGTAATTGAAGCTGTCATCGGCGGGATTCCAGATATACGCATTGTTTGTTATGAGTTCGTCGGTCTGGGGGTCTGTGCCCACTATCTCGATGAGGCCTTTCACCCTCCTTGTCATCTGCGTACCGACTTTGACCTGACCCTGAAGGAGGACTATGTCAAGAGCGGATATGAGAGCTCTCGGCAGGTTTATCGGGTCATTCTCAAGCCTGTGGACCATTGCCTGAACATCCTCCGCGTGGAAGGTCGTGTAAGCGCTCTTCCCAGTTGCCATTGCCTGAAAGACCACATAAGCCTCGGCGCCTCTGACCTCTCCGACCATGAGATACTGCGGCCTCTGTCGGAGCGCTGCGGCGAGCAGGTCGAACATATCTATCTCTCCGGCTGCCTTTCCGGTTATCTGGTTTTTGGCACCGAAACCGCTTCTGGTCAGTGTGGGCACCCAGTTCTCATGCGGAAGATTGAGCTCTCTTGTATCCTCTATGCTAACAATCTTCATCTGAGGCGGTATGAACAGGAGTATGGCGTTCAGGGTCGTTGTTTTTCCCGATGCCGTGCCTCCGCAGATAAGCAGAGACTGCCCGTTCTCTATGGCTATCCACAGGTAGGCCATCATCTCGGCGCTCATCGTCTTGAACCTCATAAGGTCCACGGGGGTGAACGGGTTCTCCTTGAATCGCCTTATCGTGAAGGAAGAGCCTCTTTTCGTAACATGCGTACCGAGGGTCTCATTCAACCTCGAACCGTCAGGCATGGTCGCATCAAGCATGGGCGATGCTACCGAGATATGCTTCCCGGACCTCTGCGCAAGCCAGACAACGAACCCGTCCAGTTCTTCCGCGGTCTCGAACCTTATGTTTGATTGTATGGAACCGTATTTTCTATGGTAAATATATATCGGCACATTGACACCGTCACATGAAATGTCCTCTACCTCCGTATCTATCATAGCGGCCTGTATGGCACCGTATCCCAGAAAATCCCTTTTTACGTAGTAAAAGAGCCTCTCCTTCGATATGGAGCCTATCTCCATACCGCTGTCGTCTATTGCCTTCTCTGTCATCTCCCTCAGTATTCTCTCCTTCACCTCCGGAAGGTCTTCCTCCACCAGTTCGAATTCGTCGACAAGCGTCTTCTTTATTGCGTGGAGAAGTTCTTCTTCGTCCTCGTTCAGCTGGGGTTCTATTACTTCATAAAGGTATTCGTTGGAAACGGTATCGTACTTTATTCTCACATATGAGTATGGTTCTTCCACCGGCTGCAGTTCTATCTCATTCACATGCCTGTCAACGATTTTTGGTATCAGAGTTATGTCCTTCTGGAGTTCCTTGCCTTTCTTCAATTGCTCTTCAGGTATCAGAACCTTCAAAGGGGCATTTCCGATGGCAAAGGAAAGAAGTTTTTCCTTTATGTTCACATCCGTTTTTTTCTCTGCAACTTCAGTCATTTTAACCCCCCATTATGGAAAGTCCGCCGAACATAACTCTCAGCGCTAGAAACCCTATCACCAGCATGATGAAGCTGTGCTTCATACCCTCCGAAATCTTTCCTTTGTGAAGTATGCCTGCAACTATTCCGTCGCCTATGCCGTGTATTATTATGGACAGAGTAAATATGAACTTTATCTCGGGAATGTATTCCACCGATATCAGATTTGCATTTCCCGCTCCGCCGCCGCCGCTCATGGCACTTTCCGCAAGTGCGGTACCCGCTTTTTCCATCTGGGGCAGGAATGTCGTGTCGAGAATTATTATCGTTGCTATAAAGACCATGAAAGCTATGTAAATAACAGCCAGATAGGTGACCATCTCTATACTCTGCTCATCCTGCGCATGATGCACCTCTTTTACACTATGAGAGACCATCGAGAGAACATCCGCCACATTTCCACCGGCATCGGAAGATTTTATGACTATGGTGGTAACTCTGCCAACAAGAGGAGTGTTAATTCTCTCTGCGAAGAGCCTGAGAGCATGGCTGGCAGGAACCCCCCACTGTATCTGTGCCGCCATCTTCTTTATCTCGGGCGTCAACTTTCCATATCTGCCGGAGGCTGCGACCACTATGGCATCCGCCAGCGTCATCCCGAAGCGACCAGCTTCCGATACATCCCTGAGAAAGTCCGGAAGCCTTCTCTCTATATCGTGAAGCCTCTTATCTATTCTTGATTGATAGAAACCGTAAGGGCCTACTAATGCCATGACTGCGAATATGAAATAATCGAATGCCTCCATGGGCAGGTCCACGGCGCCACCCGCATCGAGTATCCCCAGAAAGATAAGGAAGACGGCAATAGCTACGGATATCCCGATAACGGTCTTAACCCTTGCCTTGGCCTTTGCGAGGTCAAACTCTTTTGCCATCTTAATCCTCCTTGGTCATCGACCACATTATGAAGATGAACATTCCCTGAGAACCGGGTATCATCAGCCCGTCCACGGCATATAGCATCGGTATGGAAGAGGCTCCCTGTCCGTTTGTTATCGCCATTATGGCTATTATGACTATCAGGAAAAGCGGGAACGCCACGACAACGGTAACAAATGACTCGGCCAGCATACCGAGGGTCTCGGTCTTTCTCTTGTTCTCCAGCTGGTTGTCTTTCTCATACTCTTCCAGCTTAACAACGAAGTAAGGCTTCAACTGACCGCCTGAGGTCGAAGTTGTAACCACACCCTGAAGGAATTCCAGCCACTTCATCGAAGGACTTCTCTTGGCACCCTCCTTTATAGCGGTGAGTATGTCTATGCCCAGAAGCTCGGTATCTCTGGTTATCCACTCGGCCTCCTTCTGTATCTCCCCGTATATCGGCTCTTTCGCAAGCTCTTTGAATATGACATCCACATTGACATCCGCCGATGCGAGGGAAGCCACAAAGGACATGGCGGATGCCAGTTTTTTGTCTATATTCCTTCCTCTGGCCTTCGCCTTTGATTTCGGCATATACAGGAGGATTTTCTTCATTAAGAAAGCGAATAGGAACATGAAGATACCCAACATGTAGCCAAGAAACCCTATGACCATGCCAAAGAGGAAAAACACTATGCCCAGACCTATGAAGGATATCATGGATATCAGGTTCGTGAAAAGCACATAGGCCAGATATTCCTCCGGCCTCATCCTCATCCTGGCTTTGAGGAGCCATTCTTCCAAATCCGGATATTTGTCCAGCTCTTTTTCGGCTTTTTTGCCCATTATTCTGACGCAACTCTGCTGATACGAAGTTAATTTTATCTGACTTGGAACCGCCTCTTTCGGAAGATAGACTATGTGAGGACCGTAGCCCTCTATCACATCCTCCGCTTTCACTCTTTTTGTCTTGAAGAGGCTCCATTTCTTCGACTCAAGGCCTTTGAAAGCATCACTTACCTCAGGACTCATTTTCCAGTTCCTCCCTTATCCTATCTATGGTCTCCTCCGGATCCTTATAATATGCCGTTATTATCTTGGATATCTCCCTGTAATCCGTCATCTCCTTCTTCACCATGTAATCTATTATCTCTACCCTTCGCTTAAGTTCTTTGTCCATATCGTCATGGGTCATGTTCTTCATTTCCATTATCCCGTCAAGCTGAAAACTGTGGCCCTTATAAATAAAAGAATCGGTGCCCTGGTCCCACTCGAATACCTGATTTGTGACTAATTCGTTAGTTTCCGCCTCGAAACCTACTATTTCGACTATCTCTCTTATCCTTCTTACCTGCTGGTCCTTCACTCTGGCGAAGGTCTGTATGACAACGAGATTAAGCGCTGTCAAAAGTATTCTCGGTGTGTTGATAGGCGGATTCTCAAGCCTGTGAACCATGGATTTCACTGAGTCCGCATGCATAGTAGTATATGTGGTGTGACCGGTGGCCATCGCCTGAAACATTGTGTAGGTCTCCTTTCCCCTGACCTCTCCCACTATGATGTAGTTCGGCCTCTGCCTCAGAGCCGCCCTGACGAGGTCATACATATCTATCTCACCGGGTGCCTTGCCGTCTGCACCCCTCTCTCCGACACCGCTTCTGGTCACCCCTGGTATCCAGTTCTCATGCGGGAGATTTATCTCTCTCGTGTCCTCCATAGTAACTATCTTGGCTCCCGGAGGTATGAAAAGAGTTACCGCATTGAGCGTCGCTGTTTTTCCGCACGCAGTTCCACCACAGATGATGAGGGATTTTCCGTTTTCTACCATCATCCACAGATATGCTATCATCTCCGGGGATGCCGTGTGGAACTTTATAACATCCACGGGTGTGAAAGGTCTCTCCTTGAATCGCCTTATCGTGAATGAAGAGCCTCTTGTGGTAACCTCATGGGAATAAGTGGCCTGAACCCTGTGACCCTCTTTCGTAGTACCGTCCAGTATCGGGCTTGCGACGGAGATGTTCTTCCCGCACCTCTGCCCCAGAGCTATTATGAAAGAATCCAGAACTTCGTCGTCCTCGAACAATATGTCCGTTTTTATGGACTCGTATTTCTTGTGGAATATGAACAGGGGTATTCCGGTGCCGTCACAGGATATATCCTCTATATCGTCGTCATTCATCAGTATGTCCACGGGTCCATATCCTATGAAGTCTCTGACGATGTAATACATTATCCTCTCCTTTGTCAGCTCCGAAAGGTTCATCTCACGGCTTCTTATGAAGCTCTCGACACTTTCCACCAGATACTCTTTTTTATCCCTCTCCTCAAGTTTCTCCCACTCATAGTCCAGAGTTCTTTTCATGGAGTCTTTTATCAGTTCGAGGTTCTCCTTTTCATCATCGGTAAGTTGTGGCTCTATAGCCTGATATATGTATTCGCTATTCTTATTGTTATAGATGACTCTGGCATAGCTGAAGTCCTTTTTTACGGGTTTTACCTCTAATATCTCGATATTCGGGTCGCTTATGGGGGGAATCTCGGTATAAAGCGAACCTTCCTCACTTTCAGCCCTTCTTTTCTCGTTCAGGGGTATCATAATCTTCTTCGGAGCTTTTCTCATAAAAGGCTCCATTATCGAAAGAATGTCGAATCCTTTTTTCTCTTCTGATTTCGTCATCTGAGTTGCCACCTCAATCGCTAATAGGGCTTATGTCTTACTTCCTATTTATAGGTGTCGGATGCTGCGGCTCCTGCAGTGTCCTGAATTCATTTCAGCCTTTGACGAAGGAGCGGTAGGCCTCAAAGACGGCTGGTTACACAGATACCGTGTTTTTTCCTTAATCTGCGACCATTTATCTTTCGATGAAGAACCCGGGCGCAGCAAGATGAGGAGCATAGGAATGATGATCAGAGACATGAATGTCATAAGTTCAAAAAGTCAGGTCCCGACTATAAATTATCGCCTTTCAATGCCATGTCTCTCCTCTTTCACCCTCAATCTCCCTTCCAGAACCATCTTTACAGCCTCTGGAAGGCACCTATGTTCCTCTTTCAGCACTCTCTCCGCCAGAGTTTCCACAGTATCATCATCTTTGACCGGTACGCATCTCTGCAGGATTATCGGCCCGCCATCGACATCCTCCGTCACGAAATGCACACTGCATCCCGAGACCTTCATCCCCGATTCCAGAACGGCCTTATGCACCCTTTCCCCGTAAAATCCCTTTCCACCGAAGAGCGGGAGCAGTGCCGGATGAATGTTGATAATCTTCCAGCGATAATGATTGATAAAGTAGGGAGTCAGGGAGCGCATATATCCCGCCAGGACTATGAGGTCGGGTTTGAACGGCTCTATTTCCCGGATTATCTCCTTCTCGTGCTCCTCTCTCTTCTTTCCGCGATGGTCTATGTAAATTGCTTCGGCACCGTGTTTTCTCGCCCTTTCCAGAGCATAGGCATCCTTATTGTTGGAGACCACGGCCGTTACCCTCGCATCTTTAATGTGACCCGATTCTATTGCGTCTAATATGGATTGCAGGTCCGTGCCTCTTCCGGAAGCGAGAACAACTATGCTCTTCAAGTGACTATCTCCTTCAACCTATCCATTTCTATTGCCCTTCTTATCTCCATTGCAAGTCGTCTGCCCGTGCTCATGTTCTTTCTCCAGAGCGCATTTCCGTACGGGTGGCCCATCCACATGTGCACATTCGTCCCACCACCTATCCTCGGAGCCACATCGTAGATGTAGAAGTTCAGGTCCTTGTCGACTGTGGTCTGCAGGCAGAACGGCCCTATTATCCCGGGCGCATAGTATTCCTGCGATGCCTTCACGAACTTTTCGCCGAGGACAAAGACCTTTTCAAGAAGAGATTCTCTCAGGGTTGCGGAATTGTGACCTGTCACGGTGTATTCCGGCACGAACTGATGCTGTGGAAGGGTCATCTGCTGGGCTGCGGGAAGCCTCACATGGCCGTCCAGAGATGTCTCGAACCTCCAGTCAACACCTATGAGTTCCAGCTTCTCTCCCTCCTCCTCAATCGGCGAGTAAAAGAAATCGAGGTTGAACACCGGGCCTATTACATAGCGCTCTATTCTGGCACTTTCCAGCAGTTCAGGCGTTATTACGCCCTGTTTTATCAGTTCATCCGCTTTTTCCCTGTACTCTTTATATGATGCGGCAGTGAAGAATCCTCTCTCGAGTTTTTTGACCGCATGATGCATCTTCACTATCACAAGTTCGTTTATGTCCCTGGGGTCCGTTATTCTTTCAGGATACGGGAGCCCGGCCTTTTCGAGGAGCCAGTAATAGTCCCTCTCACCGCCCCTGTCCTCGCTTCTCAGAAGATTTCTTGAGCCGACAAGAGGAACTGCGAACTCATCCTCTATCCTATCGACACTTGCGTATGAGGTGAAGGAGCGATTTGATATGAAGAGAACATTCTCATCTCTCAATCTCTTCTGGT
>WALJ01000206.1 GCA_015522885.1 Thermoplasmata archaeon | reverse complement strand
TTGTCAGGCCGTGCTGGGAATTCGGGAAATAGGCGTTTATCAGGTAGAAATCATCGAACTCAAGGCTTAGCGCTCTTCCTTCGGAATCGTATACCGGATGCCCTATCCCGTAAATCACATCCAATGGCTTAATCTTCGTATATGTCACAACCCCGCTGTATCCTTTTCTCCGTGCGGGATACCAGTATGCCTCATAGGCTTCGACATGCCTGAGTTCCGCAGGAAAATCGTTCGGCCCTCCCTTGGTCTCCTGAAAGCAGTACACATCCGCATCCAATTGGCGGAGGAGCGCTGGCAGTATCTCCCTGCGATACACCGCACGCACTCCGTTGACATTCCACGAGATAAGGCGCATGTTGGTGGAAGAAAGCGGAGTAATTAAAGGTTTTACTTTTCAACTATCGATTTGACAGCCACGAATGCCCCGAAAAACAGGCACAATCTGGCCAATACAGGCTCCATCACCTTCCAGAAACCGAGATGCTTTGCTTTGGGCGGCGCATACAGGCATGCCTTTATTTTATCCGGTTTGAACAGACGCTTCATCTCAAAATAGGTGTAAAAGTGAGCACTCCGATACAGCTTCTTTTTTCTCCGGGACCACGACCAGAGGTTTGGCCTCGAGAGCACGCCGACGATTATGAAGCCCCCGCTCTTTGTTACCCTTTTCATCTCCTCTATCGCCTTTTGAGGGTCCGGGAAGAACTCGAAGGATGTTATCGCAACTATTCCGTCAAACGAGGAATCTCTGAAAGGCAGGCTCACGGCATCCCCTCTTATGAACTCACCCGCAATCTTTTTCTTCGCAACTCTCAGCATTTCCATCGAATAATCCAGCGAGATTACATCAAAACCCATGCTTCTCAGCCTCTCCGTGTAAAGCCCTGTTCCGCATCCGAGGTCAAGCACCAGCCCTCTTTCATCAGGTAAAAGCTCCTTTATGCAGTGCCATTCCACATCATCCGCATATCTTCCTATGGGTTTCAGATACCACGAATCGTATTTCCCGGCTATGGAGTCGAAAACAGCTTCAGAGCTCACCCCTTGCCACCTTCACTTTATCTTCCATCGTTGCCTCTGTGTCCACTCTGTGGTCTATCTTAACCGTGCTTATTACCCTTTGAGAGCCGGCATCTATAACCGCTTTCTCCGCCCTTTTTACCACATCAAAAAGCGTTTCTATGTCCGGCGCTTCTATTTCGGTGGCCATTGCGCACACATGATACTTCAAACCGCTCTTTTCTATGACTTTCACGGCTTCTCTCACGTATTTTCCCACACTTACGCCTTTATCCAGCGGACTTATCGTTACCTGTGCTATTATCATATTATCCCTCCGGAATCATTTCATACGAGAAGAGCCTGAGGATGCCGCTTTCTATGTTGTTCGAGCCCATGCCTCTCAATATGGACTTCACCTCTTCATCCATTCGTTTCACAGATATGAGATGTTCATCATCGGACAGTATCCACGTCCCGAACAGACGGAAGTCCCTGCACTCGGCCTCTATGACCCCATAAGGTGCGTAGGGGAACCACAGGTTTCTCATTGCTCTGAGACCGCAGCCCCTCATGTGCTCTTTCCACTCTTTTTCAAGCGACGACGGCCCGTTTTTCGTCTGGAATATCACCTGAACATCTCCGCCTAGATTTTCCGCCTCTGCGATTATCCTTGTCCACAGATTCTCATCCAAATCAGAACACCTCGCTCCTTGTTTTGACGACTATGCCGCTATTTGTTATGGCATATGGCTTCACCGCCCTCATGTGCTCTGTTCTTCTCATCTTCACAACTCGGACCGAGAGCTGCACTTCACCACCCGAGATTGAATAAGAGAGCAGTATTACGCCGTCGGCTGTGTACTCTACCACACCGTCTTCGGATGTCTGGGGATTCCGAGGGTCCGCTTCCGCCGTGAATATCGCCGTTGCTCCGGCGCTCTTCACCAGCTTTGCCATGTGGAACAGATTGGTCCTCGCATCCTTTCTGGAATCGAATGTCATCTCAAGCAGTGATGCCGAATCGAGAACCAGCCTTTTTGCGTCGAAGGAGCGTATGTAATCGGGGAACTCGCTCTGTATCTTCTTTATTGCGGTGGCCGCATCACCAGGCTCTATCTTTAATATCGCGAGTTTCTTCTCCTCCCTGTACTTCGAGAAATCCCAGCCGAAGGATTTTGCGGTTTCGATTATCGAATCCACATCCTCTTCGAGGCTGATGTACATTCCGTTCTCGCCTTTTTCCAGACCTTCGTTTATGAACTGCATTCCGAAGGTGCTCTTTCCGGTGCCGAAGCTGCCAACGACAGCAACCACGTGCCCTTCCGGTATCCCGCCGCCGAGCATCTCATCCAAGCCTTCTATTCCCGTGCTTATCTTCTTCATATTACCACTATATCCTTTCCATGTTTATAACTATATACCCGCTGTCGACCGTTACCATCGTTATGAACCTCGCTATCTTGCTGTCTCCGAGATGTGGAAACAGGCTCGTGAACTTCTCCACATAGAGGTATCTCTGCCTTCTCGAACTCCTCTCCTGCTTCGACCATGTGAACGAGAGAACTCCGTCCACGGAATCCACTATCATGTGTTCCACCGTTCTGTCGGCCACATCTCTCGTGAGGAGGAAGTATATCACACCGCCCCACTTCTTGGAAACCCTCTGGAGACCTTTCATGGTCATCACCACATCCTTCGGGTTTATCGCATCGTTTATCAGAAGGTCTGTCAGGGAATCCACGATTATCATGGCCTTATCGCCAACCGAATCCACATAATTCACGAAGCCTTCGAGGATATTCCTCTCGGATGATTTGGATAGAAAGGAAGGTACGGTCTCGTTGCCGCTCCACCTTCCGGGGACAACCGTGCCTCTGAAGTAATCTCCGGAGAAATCCCTGAACTCCACATTTTCGGCTATGGCTTCGTGGAACTCCTTGCTGAATGCATTCTCTATCTCGCCCAGTATATCTTCTTTCGAGCGTGAGAATGTTATATAAACGACCTTCTCGGGCAGTACGGATTTTCTGCAGGAATAACCGAGAAGGCTCTCTTTTCTCTCCGGCTGAGTCTTGGAAAGAATGAGCTTTGCGGCGGATGTGTATACGAAATCCACGTTTCCGGCCCCCAGTTCTCCGAACAAAAGTACGGTTGAGCCTGCGGGCACGCCTCCTTTTATGATTCCGTCAAGGTCCGATATTCCGGTGGGTATCCGCTTCACGATGGGGCATAGCAATGAGTATTAAAAAGATGGCGGAGAGCAAACCTTTTAACCGAGAGGCTCATGGCTTTCCATGGAAATCGGCGTCGTCGGTAAACCGAATGTAGGGAAATCCACATTTTTCACTGCAATAACCACAGCTGACGCTCAGATTGCGAATTACCCTTTCACCACGATAGAGCCGAACCGGGGCGTCGGATATATAAGGTCGAAATGCCCCCACACGGAGCTAGGAAAGCCCTGCAATCCGAGGAACTCTCTCTGTCATGACGGTACGAGACTCATACCCGTGGAAATCATAGATGTCGCAGGTCTCGTACCCGGGGCACATGAAGGCAAGGGACTGGGCAACAAGTTCCTAGACGACCTCAGGCAGGCCTCGGCTCTGATTCACATAATCGATGCCAGCGGAAGCACGGATGCGGAGGGAAACCCCGTGGCCGTCGGTTCGTACGACCCTCTCAACGACATAAAGTTCCTCGAGAATGAGATGGACTACTGGATATTCGGGATACTCACCTCGAACTGGCGGAGAATATCTAAGACAGCGGAAAATATGGGCAAAAAGCCGGAGACAATGCTTTTCGAGAAGCTCACGGGACTCGGGATAGGTGAGCATCAGATACATCTCGCAATAGCCCATATGGAACTCCCGGAAAGGCCCTCGACATGGACGGACGAGCATATACTTACGATTTCCAGAGCCATAAGAAAGGTCAGCAAGCTGATGATAATAGCGGCCAACAAGGCGGACAAGGCTCCCGAAGAGAATCTGAAAAGGCTCACGGATTTGAAGGATTACATTGTCATTCCGACATCGGCGGAGTACGAACTGGCTCTCCGCAGGGCGGCAAAGGCGGGCCTGATAGAGTATGAGTACGGGGCTTCTGACTTCAAGATACTGAAACCGGAGGCCCTGAACAGCGCTCAGAAAAAGGCCCTTGACAAGATTCGGGAATTCCTCGATAAGTTCGGTTCCACAGGTGTCCAGAAGGTCTTGGAGGAGGCCACATTCCGGCTTCTTGACCTTATAGCGGTCTATCCTGTCGAGGACGAAACGCACTGGACGGACCACAACGGTAATGTTCTGCCGGATGCCTACTTAGTACCGCGGGGGAGCACTGCAAAGGACCTTGCATACAAGGTTCATACGGACCTCGGGGACAACTTCATAAGGGCGATAGATGCCAGAACTGGGAGAGTAATAGGCCACGACCACGAACTCAAGGACGGAGATGTGATAAAGATAGTGGCGAGGGTTTGAAATGGGAGATGAAGTGAATGAAATGCTTAAAAT
>WALJ01000205.1 GCA_015522885.1 Thermoplasmata archaeon | reverse complement strand
CGTTTCCTCCATACCATCCTTTATTCGGAAATGTCGTATAGTAGTACTGGTCAGAATATGTATGTGCCGAGGCATCCCATTTCGCAACTCTCTGTATATATGTGCTTCCCGATGTTACACCGTCTCCTCCTTCTATGGATGCGACTATGTCAGATGCGGTAAAGTTGCCGTCTCCGTTCCAGTCATTCCTTGAGTAAGGCACAGAAACCCAGTAATCGATGTGGGAACTGTCTATGTATGTCAGAGAAACTTTCACCACATACGCCATGCTCGAGTTCCCGCCTTCGTTCGTTCCGTCGGTTGCCCTGACGATGTAGAAGTGGTTGTCGGAATCATTGACTGCGCCAACATCTGTATAGTTCAGAGCCGTAACTCCTGTTGCAAGCAGTGTCCAGTTTCCAGGATTCGTATTGAATGGTCTGAGTGGGTCCGTTGATTCGTATATGTTGTATCCGCCAGGCGGTGAGCTTCCATTCGCATCCACAGCCGCATCCCAGTGGAGTATCGCATCGTTACCGCTCTTCTCGACCCAGAGATTCGGTGTTGCCGTTGGTTCCCACATAACTGGATAATCAGCAGCCACTACCTCAAAGTCTGCGGTGCAGTTCTCTGTGTCCTGTGCTGTGGTGGGGTCGCTCATGTTTGTGGCCTTTCTCCTTATTCCTTGGTCACTCCCGGGTCCGGTCGCATCGGGCATTATCGTGTTATCCGGTTCTACAGCCTGGTTACCGTATTCCACCCTGTCTATGACAACCGGATTTCCGTTGGCTTTGAGAGCATTAGAATCAGTCCATACGAGCTTCATCTCATCTGCGGTGTTGTTGAGAACATCTCCGCCGAGGTCCACATACCATGCAGACCATGTACCGCTCTGATTCTGCTTGTAGAGGCAGTTGGATGTGTTCAGTGTCATGCTCCATCCGTCATCGTTTGCTAGGGAGTAATTTGTGGCATTCCAGTTGTCAGGTGCCGCTATCCACAGGAAGTCATTGCCGCTGGCAGGCTGAGGAACGAGTTCCCAGAGCTTCGCCATGTACGGCTGTCCTGTTGATGCAAAGGTAAGCGATGCATTTACCTCACCGGCCGAGACCCATGTATCGTTCTCGTTAGCTATGAGCATCCCGTATGTCGGGTCGTTTATCCAGTAGATTATGATTTCATTGTCGTTCGCTCCGTCTTTTTCTGTTGTTATGTTCGGATCATCTCCAGGGATGTTTAGCACATAGCTACCATCTCCGTGATAGGTCAGATTCGTCGCATATTCTACGCCGTCAACCCATGCGGAAATCTCCACGCCATCCGCCGGAGCGACTGTATCGACAGCAGCCTCACCATACCTTGTAAAAGGCTTTGGCGGTGCAGCTATCACTGTTATCGCCGAAAACACCATCATGGTGGTGATCGCAAGCACTATTCCGGTCATTACATGTCTTTTTTGCATTTTTTATCCTCCTTTTGAGGTCTATTAACCGTCCCACATTACACAGAGGTCCCTATATATACTTTGTGGCACAAATTTTAAACTCGGAGTTTAACATATATTAGCGAAAAACAAACCGATTAAGGCCCGAAAGCTCCAGAGTATCTCTCCATTTCTCGATACACATACAATACAGACCTTCCAAGGCATTCAGATTCTGGCTTAACGAAAATTCTTCTATGCTCCCCATGACCCTTTTGTCGCATCTCCCGCAGTTATGCGCTCCTCTTTCCATGCCTCCTGCCGTCGGCCAAGAGACAAGCCTGACATCGCCTATCCGTGGTTTCGCTCTTTTCAGTACCTCAACGACCGACCAGAGCCACGGAGCCCTGTACTCCCTTCGTCTCCAGAGATGGTGAACAAGGGTAAAGTTCTGGATGTTTATGGGATTCAGAGATATCTCGGATGAATATCGAGATGCAAATAGTATGGAATTGACTGCGTCCTCTATTGCTTCTTTTTCCGTCAGGAACGGCGGCTTCAACAGAACATATGTTTTTAACGGTATTTTCAATTTTTTGAGAACTTCGGATGCATTTATGTAATCCTTTACCCTGAAGCTCTTATTGATATTTTTCTCCAACACCTCATCGTCTGCGCTCTCCAGACCTATGGCGATTTCCAGATTTTCCTGATAAAGCTCTCTGAGTCTCTTCTCGATGACGAACTCCGGCAGGGATTCCACTATCAGGCGCTCCGCACCCTCAAAAGAGCCCAGAATCTCGGCCTGAACATCGAAAGGAATCTCGTTCGGGTCCAGAAAACTGCCGGATGTGAATATCTTGACCACTTTTTCCCCATTGTATCTTTCCATGGCCTTTTCCATCTGATTTCTGAGATTCTCCGCACTGACTGGTTCCATCCTCGCATCGTTTATATAGCCGCACATGGTGCAGCCAGAGTGCAGTGCCCAGTAGCAGCCCCTCGTTCTGAGTATGAGCACGAAAGCATCGACAACCCGCCCTCTCGAAACATCCTTTTCAGTCCACATAGCTATCGGTCCGCTGTCATCGAATTCCCGGGGCTCTTCCGGCCTGAGTTCTTTTATAAGCTCTTGAAGTTCCGTTGAAGGCATCCGCCTCTTATCATACGGATATATTATCATGTTTGTTTCAGTATTTGTCGAAACATTTATAAAGTTACTTGTGCTATGATTGAAACATGAGAGTCGAAGATGTCTACGGATACATCGCAGCCATGGCAGAAAAAGGGAAAAAAGAGCTCACACAGAAAGAGATAGCCGATGCAATGAATGGCAGTATCGGCACGGTGAATTACGCACTGAAACCCCTTGTCGGGATTGGTGCCATCACAAAGAGGCGGAGAGGCTTTCTTTTAATGGCTCCCATGAAATTCCTTACTTACTGGGCGGTGAAGCACAAAATAAGGGCTCTTTATTCGACACATTATCCCGGAACCGCAGAGGAAATAGAGGGTGCGATGCCTGAGGTCATATTCAGCGCATATTCCGGAGCGAAGTTCTATTACGGAATAAATCCCAGCGATTACGGTGAAGTCTATGTTTACGGGAATTGCGGTGTAGTTGAAAAGAGATTCCCCCCCGGGAAAGGCAGGGAAAATGTGTTCTGTCTTGAGATGCCCGAATATCTGAAAAATATGGAAAAAGCTCCTCTGAGTCTTTTATACGCAGATTTCTTTAACATACCTACCTGGTATGCCACGGAGTTTTTCAGAGAAGTGGGGGTGAAACTGCATGAAATTCTGGAATAACCCCGTAATAGAGCGGAGTTTTTCGGTTTTGAAAGATATGAAAAAGAGATATGAATTTGTGCTCATAGGTGGATGGGCGGTCTGGCTTTATACAAAAAAGGAAAAGTCCAAGGACATAGACATAATTGTGGATTTTCCCGCTCTCGAGAAAATAAGGGCCGAATATCTCCTAAAAAGGAATGAAAATCTCAGGAAATATGAGATATTGATAGAAGGAATATCTATCGATATTTATGTTCCCTATTACTCAAATCTGCTGATTCAGCCGGAGATTCTTATGAAAAATACCGATATTATCGATGGTTTCAGGGTCCCGATACCAGAATATTTGCTTGCACTCAAACAGCAGGCAGAGATTGAAAGAAGGAATTCCGTTAAAGGAATGAAAGACAGGGTCGATATACTGTCGCTTCTTATTTACGAAGATATAGATATGGAAAGATACTCCAAAATCCTTGAAAATAAGAAAGATGAATTTTTAAGGGAGCTTCTTGAGATTGTTAACTCGGCAAAGGATGAGTTCTATTACCTCGATATATCAAGCTACAGAGAGATGAAAAAGATGAGAAATTTGCTGGGAGAAAGAATAGAAAAATACCTATGAAATGCGCTTTACTATCAGTATGCAGTATACCATCCCGCCGTAGAACTCGGTTCTTTCGATTATCCTTGCCTTTTTACTGAGCGAGAGACAGACATCTCTGTCAAAGTGCGTTCTTCCGAATAACTTTGCCACCGGAACCAGAAATGCATGGAGTATTCTGGACCACAATTTGTCAGGTCTTCCGGTATCGAGTATCACTCCCGCTCCTTCGGGTTTCATTATCCTCAGCATCTCGTCTATTGCTCTTTCATAGTCCGGTATCGTAGTGAGAGAGAATGTGCTTATCACCCTCTCTATGCTCTCGTCTCTGAAAGGCAGGCGCTCCACATCGCCCCTTATTAACGTCAGATTTCCCACTCCGAGCTTCTTGGCCCTCTTCTTTGCCTCTCCGAGCATATTCCTCGATATGTCTATGCCTATTATCTCCGCAGGCTCTTTCTCTGCTATCCATGGAATTATAAGCCCGCTTCCCGTAGCGATGTCCACGACCCTGTCCCCTTTCCTTATTCCCAGCATATCTATGGCATGCCTGCGCCACCTCTTCTCCGCACCGCCGAGTCCCGGAAATGTATCGAGGAAATCGTAAAACCTGCTGAATCTGTCATATCTCTTCTCGACCTTATCCCTCATTTCTAACCCCCTCTCCTTTTTTCTCCGCTATCTTACCACCCCCAGACCACGCCGTAAAGAGGGTTTCCGGTCAGCATATATGAAGATATAATATAGGCAAGAATAGCGCCGGTGTTCAGAAACGGAAGTCCTGCCTGTGCCTTCCCCTTGAAAACGAAGTGAAGCAGGACCATATAACCGGCAAATGCCCCTCCTATTACGCTTAGAGCTATGGGGAGATTGAACGGAGCCGGACTGTTCAGATACACCGAGGCTGAGAGTATACCCGGTATTATCACATCACCGAGACCCATGAACATCGCACCCCGTTCCTCGCCTCCGCCTCTGGATTCCTTCTTTATCTTCACAGTATCCTCCACAAAAGAGTAATTCTTTTCCTTGGGTGCGACCATGATTATCGGAAGCTTCGTTTCCAGCACGGTATCCGCCAGATCAAGCATGTGCTTTGTCCGGTAAACCGAGATGAAGTCGTATATCTCCATGACTATCAGGAGTATCAGTGCGGGAAGTACCCCGAAAGAGAGGCCGAATATGGCTATTATGCCCGCACCCATGACTACGCCGGTTATGTTTATCACATACCATTCCGGTTTCACCATCAGAGTGCCGGCCAGCAGGGTTCCCACGGCGATAGAAAGAGACAGAGGTATGTCTATGAAAATCACGGGGCTTTCCACAACGACCGGGAGCGCAAAGAATATCAGGGGATAAAGTGCGAATACGATTGCGGACCAGACCGAGAATATTATGAAGTACTGTATGAGATTGTCCTTCCCTTTCTTGGCCAGCCACAGGAGTACCGCAGTCATTATAACAATCATCACCACATAATACAGGGGATTGAGCGGGTCGTTCACATTCTCGAAAGCCCTGTAATCGCTTGGATAAAGTGGGATTATGGCGAGCGCTATGAACTGGGTTACGAGGAACACGGAAGCCATTATCAGAGCAGGCCTGTACCCGCTCCTATCCATCAGTATTTCCTCCGTATGACATAGTCCACGAGGTCCAGCAGCGCTTCCTTTTCCTCGGAGTCATCGAGGATGTCCAGCGCTCTCTTCGCTCTTTCCGCATAATCCAGAGCAAGAGCCTCGGCATCGCGGAGCGCATTCGCCTTTTCCATGAGAGCTATGGCCTCCCTCACCTCGGCATCGCTCGCTCCTTGGTTTCCGAGTATTCGCAGAAATCTGTCCCTCTCGTCTCCCTCAATCCTTTGGAGGGCGTAGACGACCATCAGCGTCTTCTTCCCGTTTCTTATATCACTTCCCACGGGTTTTCCTAGCTCCTCCTCCTTCGCATTGAGGTCTAAGAAGTCATCCCATATCTGGAACGCAAGCCCCATATATTTGCCATACTCTGCCATTTTCTCATAAACTTCAGGTGGAGCGCCGGCAATCCTCGCACCGTTCTTGGCGGCGTTTATGAACATTAAAGCTGTCTTCTTTTCGATCATCTCCAGATACTCCTCGGGCTTTATATCGATGCGCTCCTCGAAGTCCATGTCCATCTGCTGGCCTTCGGCTATGCCGATGACCATTGCGGAAACATCTTCAAGAATATCTCTGAGGATGGAGTGTTCGATATCCAGTTTGGAAAGCACGTTGAAAGCAAGAGCGAACATTGCATCTCCAGCATTTATGGCCGTGGGCTCGTCAAACGCCTTGTGAACCGTGGGAACTCCTCGCCTGAGTTCATCCTCATCCATTATGTCATCGTGAACAAGGGTAAAATTGTGGGTTATCTCCAAAGCTATGCCGAAAGGGAGCGCTCTTCTTCCTTCTCCTTTTTCGACCGCATCCGCAGAAATCATGGCAAGCGCGGGCCTCAGCCTCTTTCCTCCTGCCTGTGGATAGTGAATCATTGCCGTTCTCAATCGCTCGTTCTTCACACCGGCAAATGCGTCCCCAAGATAGCTCTCTATCTCTTCCTTTCTCAATCCTATCGCCTGTTTGATATCCATATTCACACCTCCGTCTGCTCCAGCCAGTCCCTCAGCATTCCGTGAACCACAAACCTCGAATTTCTCAGTGCGTGGACATCCTTGGCACCTAAAAGGAACATCGCTACTTTCAGTTCCCGTATTATTCTTTCGAGTTCCTTCAGAACCGCCTCGTATGATTCAGCGGCGGGTCTCAGAAGCTGTCCCGCGATGCCGGCCGCCGAGGCTCCGAACACGAAGGCTTTCGCCACATCAAGGCCGTTCCTTATCCCCCCTGTGGCTATGATTGGTATTCCTACGGATGCTTCCAGTATCGATGCCGGTGTCGGTATTCCCCAGTCCCAGAACAGCTTTCCGAGTTCCGCTTTTTCCTCATCACCCATGGCAAGAGAGCGGTAATGTTCGACCGCTGCGAAGCTCGTACCTCCGAGACCTCCGACATCTATTCCGAGAACGCCTGCCCTCTTGAGCTTTATCGCAACATTTCTCGATATACCAGCACCTGTCTCCTTCACGATTATCGGGTACTTCTTCGAAAGAGTGGGGAGCGCTCCTATTATTCCCTCTGCCCTCATGTCACCTTCGGGCTGAACCGCTTCCTGAAGATAGTTCAGGTGCACCGCAAGAATGTCCGCATCGGTCATGACGAAAAGCCTCTCAATCTCCCTTTCCGTTATCCCTCTCTGCTTCTTCTGGTTTATAAGCTGGGGAGCGCCGATATTCCCCATCAAAAGCGGAACCCTGTAATTCTTTACGACCGAGTAAGTCTCGAAGAGTTCGGGGTGCTCAAGTGCCGCTCTCTGGCTTCCCACGCCCATGCCTATGCCGAGTTTCTCGGCGGCCTTTGCGAGATTCTCGTTTATCCTTTTTCCCATATCGGTTCCGCCGGTCATAGCGGATATGATTATCGGAGCATCCATCTTTATCCCGAAAAGTTCGGTTCCGAGTTCTATGTCATCGAAGTCGATTTCGGGGAGCGCTCTGTGCACGAGATCTATGTCATCCCAGTAATTGTGATGCGCCCTGACATCCTTTTCGAGGCATATCTCGATGTGCTCGTTCTTTCTTTCCTCAATCATGTGAAGACCACCTTATCTCTGTTCCTGCAACCGGCTCCCCTTTAAGAGCCTTTTCCAGCCTTCCCTCGACAAGACCGTTTATCACCCTGACACGCACCCTGTTCTCTGCTATGAGCAGGCCGTGCCTTATCTTCTCTTTCATGCCTCCCGTGACATCTTCATTGAGCATCTTCGTCGCTATCTCACTGTTCGGCGTTATTTCTTTCATCAACTTCGCACCTTTCTCATCCGGGGGTCTGTCATATATTCCATCCACATCGGTTACAAATATCGCAGTTTCAATGCCTTTGAGTGACGAAAGAGCGCTCATCAGATGGTCTCCGGAGCATATCGCAAAGCCTTTTTCCTTGTCCAGAACCACATCTCCGAAGCTGACAGGCGTCATGCCAAGCTCAAGGTAGAGCTCGAAGATATCGGGGACAAAATGCTCCATAACACCGTTTTTGTATATCGTAATCATGGAAGGCGGGAGAGAAACAGGTCTCAGTCCGGCATCGAGAAGAGCACTCAGAACATAAAGGTTCAGTTCCCTGACATCCTTCTGTACCTTTGAAAAGTACTCGAACTGCCATTCGCCCTGAAATCCCCCATTTAATTTCCCTTCCTTCGCAAGAATGTGGCCGAAGGAACCGGCACCGTGTATGAGGATGACCTTCTCACCCGATGCCGCTATCTCTTTTGTTAGTCTGTAAAGAGCGCCCTTTCTGAGGGTTTTTTCGCTGGATTTGTCGGTTATCACGCTTCCGCCGAGCTTTATGAGGTGCATGATGGGAGAATATTCTCTCCTTTATTAGTTTGAGGGTAGTCTTTATAAATGGCATTCTTCTATGAGTAAGGATTTCCGTGCAAAGAGGCATTCATGCATCGGCATCACTATACCCGATATCTCTGCTCTATTTTAGTGGAAACTTTAAAGACGCGAGAAAAAAAGCCGGAGAATGTGTAGACTTGTCCAAAAATTCAGCTTATCCGGGTTTCGCCAGATCTCTTGTTAACAAGGCATGGCTCGAAATGAAACTTGGAGAATGGGGGAGGGCGCTGGCTGATCTTGAGGATGCAAAAGAGTTTTTCAGAAGTTCCAAAGATATCTATGGAGAACTCTCCTCCATGTGGAATATGGCTAAGGTTCATCTCATACTCGAGAAAGAACATGAGTTCTTAAAAATCGCAAAAATTGGCCTGAATATGGCAAAAAACCGCTATATTAGAGAAATAGAGTGCAGATTTCTCGAATTGTTGAACAGCCCCTCTGAATGCTGGAGCGCACTCGGAAAGGAAAAACTCATGGATTTTCTGAGAAAAAGGAAGATTCCAACACCAGCAAAACCTGAGGAATATTTCTCGATGCTCGGTTTTTACGGAAACAGGGGAAAGATGGGGCCGTTATTCGGCGAAATCATGGCTTTAAGACCGCAGGCAGTGATACTCAGAGGCTCCCTTTCCACAGGGGACTACAATATATATAGCGATGCCGATTTCACGGTGCTCGTAGATATGTCTAAAAAAGAGCGCTATATTGAAAAAATGCAGAAAAAATGGGGATTTGCCTCGGTAACTCTGGTAAATTCCGATATTTTTCTAGGAAAGACGGGGGAGAAAAAACTTTTACCGGCATATATATGCTATCATGGCATATTTTTAGAATCCACGGAAGAAATCCTAAAAGACGCGTTGATTCTGGTGAAATACATAGAAGAGAAATATGGAAAAGGGACCTTTGAGAGGTTCTATATGTGGGAGGAGCCGAACAGGTGGAGACTGCTATAGTTTCTCCTTGCGGTAACTGACGGTCCATGGCTTATTTCTTTGACAGTTGTAGCAATTGTGGCAGTATTTGGACTAGTTAAGATGACTGGTTATGCATTATTTACAGGAAATAATTGGCAGGGAGTTCAGACAAATGTAGCAGAACATAAAGTCGAAGGGCAATTGTTGGCATTGCAGATGAAAGCAGAATCAACATTAAAACAGCAATATGGAAATGACATAAGTATCATTTGGGTGAAATTTATATACAAAGACACAGGCG
>WALJ01000204.1 GCA_015522885.1 Thermoplasmata archaeon | reverse complement strand
GCACAATGCCGCACTATCCAGCGTATCTTCTTCTGATTCAGTTTTGTCACATCCGGGAGAGTCTGCGCTCCCTTTAAGTTTGGGTGAAACGAGCAACGATAGTTGCGAGTTTGACTTCTGAAAGAGGTCAAAATAATTTCCGTACTCTACACACAGCAGATAGAAGAGCAAAGTATTTATTCACCTCTCGTATCGGAAGGATTCGATGAAGAAAGAGACGCTAATTGCCATAACGCTGATTGTCGTAGCTCTCCTCGTATTCGCTGCATATCAGATTAGCTCTTCACCTGCAACTGCGAGCAAGGAAAAGACCGTTAGGGACGGTTCAAAGGTTCAGGTAGAGTACATAGGCATGCTCGAGCCGAAATACGGAAATCTGGTTTTCGACACTTCGATGTACGAGGTCGCTATAAATAATGATACCTATCCGAAAGTGGCCACATTCAGAATTCATGATAAATCCGTGTACAAACCGCTTATGGTCCATGTTGGAAAGCCAAGCGAAGGAACATATAAGCAGGTCGTAAAAGGCTTCAGCGAGGGGCTTATAGGGATGAAGGTAGGGGAAACGAGAACGATAACGGTCCCTCCGAAGGAAGGCTATGGCATGGGCGACCCCTCACTCATAAAGACACTGCCTCTCGTTGAAAATGTAAGAATGAGAGAGACATATAGCAGGCCTCAGTTTTCAGCATATTTCACCGAAAGTCCCCATGTGGGAATGGTGGTGGAACATCCCGTATATCACTGGCCCATGATAGTGGAGAATGTTTTCGATAACTATGTGGTCGTGAGAAACAATCCTGGATTTAACCGCACATATTCCATGGATTCATGGGATATAAAGGTACTCGGTATAGACAGTACTGCGGACAACGGAAACGGGACCATAGAAATAAGGCATCTGCTTACGAAGGATGATATGTTCAGAATAAAGGGGACCGGATATGTGAATGGAAAGGAAAAGACATATATTCTGACCGATGTCAATGAGACCGCTGGCACATATACCATAGATTACAACGATGTTACTCAGGGAAGGACCCTCGTGTTCCGGGTCAAACTTGTTTCCATCGATGCTTACTGAAGAATGAGAAATAATAAATAGCAACGATTAATCGGTGGTGAACATATGAAGAGCGCCGTGATAACCGGTTCAAGCAGAGGGATCGGAAAGGCCATTGCCGTGGAACTTGCAAAAGCTGGGTATTCAGTGGTCATAAACTGTGACAGGGATGAAATGGCTTCCGAGCATACGGTCACGGAGATTTTGGATTTCGGCGGCGAAGCGATATCGATAAAGGCCGATATCTCATGGAAAGAGGATGCCGAAAATCTCATAGAGCAGGTGATTGCTAAATGGGGAAAAATAGACGTTCTCGTCAACAATGCCGGAATTCTGCCGTCTCCGAAGAAGATTGAAGACATAAGTGACCAGGAATGGGACAGGGTTATGGGTATAAATCTCAGAGGAGCCTTTTACTGCACCCGGGCCGCTGTCCGGCACATGAAAAAAGAGAGGTCGGGCAATATCGTCAATATCTCATCCGTGGCGGGAAAAGAGGGAGGAACCGTGGGAGCGCACTATGCCGCATCAAAAGCCGGAATGATAGGCTTCACAAAGGCTCTGGCACGAGAACTTGCGCCGTATAACATAAGAGTGAATGCGGTTGCGCCCGGGCCTGTGGATACCGAATTCCTGAGTGAGGAGGTCAAAGCAAAGCTCTCCAGACTTTCACTTCTCGGAAGGATTGCGAAACCGGAGGAAGTTGCTCATGCGGTGCTGTTCCTCATACGGAATGAGCACATAACCGGTGAAACCATAAATGTAAACGGCGGAAGGTATATGGATTGAAAGGAGCATATATCCTCCTGATAAAGCTCGAAAAGGATGCGGATATCAGGATAGGCACCGTTGGAACTCTGCATTTTTCCGCTGGAAATTACTGTTATGTCGGTTCTGCCAAAGGCCCCGGAGGGATTGAAGCGAGGGTGAAAAGGCACCTGAGAGATGAGAAGAAGCTAAGGTGGCACATAGATTATCTTTTGCAGTACGCAAAGGCGGAAGAAGCTTTCATAAAGGAGGGAGGCAGTGAAATCGAAATTGCCAGCCATCTCTCGGAAAGATTTGAGAGCATTCCCGGGTTCGGAGCCTCGGATTCTCCGCTTTCAAGCCATCTTTTCATATGCGGGAAGGGAGAAATCAGGGATTTTCTGAACTCATATCGCTTCCGTCCCTTCCCCTGAACCCTTTCGCTATCATATATATCTCGGAACTGGAGCTTCTGGATGCCTTCGGCGAGTAGAGCTTCACCATCCCGAAGTGCTTCTTTGCGCTCCTCAAATAATCCCGTATCATCTCCCCTTCGAATATTTTCACCACCAGAACTCCGCCTCTTTTCAGGTTCTCAACCGCAAAATTCAGCGCAAGCTCTGCCAGATATGTCGACCTTGCATGGTCCGTGGAGTACACACCCGATATATTCGGAGACATGTCAGAAATGACGACCGAAACCTCTCTCCACCCGAGAGCTTCCTTTATCTTATCGGCGCTCTCTTTTTCCGTGAAATCGCCTTTTATGAAGACAGCACCCTTTATGGGCTCTATTCTCTGGAGGTCTATACCGATGAGAATGCCTTTCTCACCTATGAAGCGGAGAGCTATCTGCGACCAGCCCCCCGGTGCCGCTCCAAGCTCGACTACGGTATCTCCCTCGCGAAATATGCCGAATTTCCGGTGTATCTGGATGAGTTTGTAGGCTGCTCTGGACCTGTATCCTTCCGTTTTTGCCTTTCTGTAATAGTGATCGTGTTTTTTTCTCGACATCCAGTTTTTTGACACGAAAGGGAAAGAGCGCTCCGATATATCTTTTTTGCATCTCGATTTCGTTTGCGGATTCCGACCTGAAAAGATTTTTTCTCCGGTTTCTGTGTGCATATAGTATGGATTCGTTCAAAAAATTTCTATACTTTATGCAAACAGCTCTTTAAATAGCTATCTAAAAAATGATTGCGAAATAATTGCATTAACATGCAAAGGTTTTTTAACGGCATGTCAATCTCCCTCAGATGCTCAGAACCCCCAAGGAAGTTCAGCACGAAGTTCTGAACGGAAATGTGCTGAAAGCTGCTTTCATCCTTGGATGGCCCATGATGGTCACCAGCCTAATGCAGACCGGATATAATCTTGCCGATATATTCTGGGTGGGTCATCTTCAAAAAGGTAGCGGTTCGGCAATAGCCGCGCTCAACCTCTCGTGGCCTCTGATATTCATGTTCATGTCCATAGCCGTGGGTTTCGGGAGCGCGGGAACCGCACTTGTATCTCAGTACACCGGAGCCAGAAACAGGAATATGGTTAGAAAAGTCTCGGGCCAGATGCTCAGTTTTTCTGTCATACTCTCCAGCATACTTGGGGTTGCCGGGTTCCTCTCAGCCTCGCTTCTCATAACGGCGATAGGTGCGGGTCCAGATGTTACGAATATATCCATTGCATATACATCTATAATATTTTTGAGCATGCCTTTCATGTTCATCAGCATAGTCTTCACAAGGGTTCTTAGAGGATGGGGAAACACGATAACACCCATGTATCTCAATGGGTTCACACTTCTTTTGAATGTAATTCTGGATCCGATTATGATATTCGGATGGATGGGCTTTCCGGAAATGGGAGTGATAGGAGCGGCTCTTGCCACTTTGATTTCGAGAATAATTTACGCAGCTCTTGCAATTCACTACCTCTTCTCTGGAAAACTAGATATAAAATTAAGAAGGAAGGACATGAAACTAGAATCGGGAATAGTGCGCAAGATAACTCGCGTGGGAACCCCTTCATCAATAGGCATGACATTCACAGCCCTTGGTTTTGTTGTCCTGAACATCATAATCGTGCATGTTACCCAGTCAGATTTAGCACTGGCAGCATATGGCATAGGAAACCGCATGATAAACCTGACATTTATAATAGTCGACGGCCTTGCCTTTTCACTAGTGCCTATTGTTGGACAGAACATAGGAGCAAATAAGATAGAAAGAGCGAAGGAAAGTTACTGGAAGATTTCCATGACTGCCTTCCTGCTTCTATGGTTATTCTCGGGAATATTCATATTGTTCTCCGAACCAATACTTTCTTTCTTTACTAATGACCCTGCCGTGATACGGGAAGGTGTGGTCTTCATGACGATAATCTCGCTCGGAATGCCTTTTTTCAGCATATTCAGAAGCTCCGTCGGCTATTTCAACGGAACAGGCAGAACCGAGTTTCAGATGATCATGGCCATAATAAGGCTGTGGGTGATGAGACTGCCCCTTTGCTATATAATAGGCATAAAACTCGGGGCTTCGGGGATATGGTATGGAATGGCAGTATCAAATATGTTGAGCGCCCTCCTCGGCATCTCTCTTGTAATGTCTGTAAAGATAGAGGGTGGGGTAATCAATGAAGGATGAGTACCAGGCCAGCCGGGATTGACGCTCGGCCACCCGCCGGTTTGTCCGGAGGCCTTCTCGGTCCCGCAACCCTGAGAGCGCCGATAGTCCACAGTAGGGCTGCTCCCTTCCGGGCCTGACCCGTTTTCTGTGGCAGAGGTCGGATGTCTGCCCTCCGGCAGACAAACCGAACCACCTTCAGCCCCTCAGGACAGGGCCTCATAGTCGGCTCCGGCCCGGTGGAAAGACCGGCTACGCCGCTCCCGACCGTCACCCCCGCGTATAGGCGATTTCGGGTTACAGGGGACGCCTGACCCCCCGGTCGAGCCTGGCAGAGTGGCAGTCTTTATTTGATATTTAAAGTTTCAGTAAAAGCTGCGAAGCTACGGTATTCAAAACACAAACAAATTCGCGATACCACACTCTCTTCGCCAACATTTAAAAAGGAGGTGGTAATGGCTGTGCGATGTTCAAAGGATATACCCTCAGAAACCGGCTGACGATATTCTTTCTGATGATAATCTCCACGCTTTTGATAGGCTCCATAGGATATGTTTACATAAAGACCGTCATGGAAGGGGGAAGCCCGACCATCATCGACGCCCTGTACTGGACGGTAATTACGATATCAACCCTCGGCTACTCCAACAGCGGCATAAACCTCACCAGCCAGGCAGGAGAGTTATTCAGCATATTCATGGTAATAACCGGTGTCTTCATAATCTTCGTCGGCATCGAGATAGGCGTAGGTCCATGGTTCGAGGAGAAGATGAAGAAAGTCGTGGAAAAAAAAGGCCCTGCTATTCCTGAGAAAGGGCATGTCATCGTTGCGGGTCTCAGCGAGCTGGGTGAAGAGAGCGTAAGAGAGCTTGCCAGAAGAGGCATTTCTATGGTCGTCGTAGACCCGGATGCGAAGAAGACGAGGGATATGACGGAGAAGAACATCCCCGCGGTTCTCGGAGACCCGACAAGGGAAGAGGTGCTCTCAAAAGCCCGAATAAAGGGGGCATCCGCCATCATCATAACCTCCGATGACAGCACGAACGCCTTCATAGCGCTCACCGCACGGCATATGAACAGAAGACTTCGCATAGCTGCCTCCGCCGCAGAGAAGAGTTCCGAGAAGATTCTCAGAAATTCCGGTGCCTCGGTCGTGGCTATGCCTGAGATAATCTCTGGAGAGATGCTGGCCTCCAGAGCTATCGGCGAAGCGGAGGGTGCGAGGGATATAGACGGTTATCTTTCTCTACATCAGATTCAGGTGGACGAGAGCTCAGGAATGCCGGGAAAAAGACTGTCGGATATAGGAAAGATAGAAGGCGTACTTCCTGTGGGGATAAGGAGAAGCGGTGATTTCATACCTTACTCTGCCGAGATAACGATAAAGAAAGGCGACATTCTCAATCTGGCCGCCACACACGATGCGGTGAAGCGACTTAAAGGGGGTGTCGTATGAGCCTTGTACTCATCTGCGGCTACGGTCCTGCCGGAAAGATATGCGTGGAGCGGCTGGAAAAGGAGACGGGGAACATAGTGGTCATAGACAAAAACCCCGAAAAACTGAGAGAACTGCCGCACCCCTATGTGGTGGGGGATGCGACCAAGGAGGATGTTCTCAGGAAGGCGGGGATAGAGAGAACTGAGATACTAATAGCGAGTGCGGATTCGGATGTTGCCAATGCCTTCATAACCCTTGCGGCGAAATCGATGAACCCTTCCATAAAAGTGCTGACAACGGCGGAAAGGCTCGAAAGTGTCGATAAATTGTATAAAGCCGGCGCGGATTATGTCATACCCGAATCGTCACTAGGTGCGAAAGAACTGGTGAACGGCGCTCTCCAGTACACGAAGGCGGCTTCAAGAGTATATCTCGGGAACGGCGCGGAGCTTCACGCATTGACCGCTTCGAAATCGGGCAGAATAGGCAGTCTCGAAAAGGACTCCGGGGTAAATGTCATAGGCCTCAGAAGGGGAAAGAGCATACTGAAACCGGCTAAAAACGAAGAATACGGGCCGGGGGACGTGCTCTATCTGCTCGGAAGCGGAAGAACGATAGAGATTGCAAAGAGGATGCTGTAAACACTTTTAAATCCCGTGTTCATTGCAGCCCTATGAAGGTCAAAATAGGCAAATCGGTACTGGATATGCGCTCCGTGTGGTACGACAGGGAGAACCGCTCCGTGGGTTTCATAGACCAGAGGAAACTCCCCCATTTCATCGAAACATACGAAGCTCAGACATATTCGGAAGTGGCTTTTGCGATAGAGGAAATGGTGGTAAGGGGCGCTCCCGCCATAGGTGCCGCTGCTGCCTACGGGATGGTTCTAGCCTACAATGAGAGGGAAATGGAGAGAGGGGCGGAGCTTATAAAATCCACAAGGCCCACTGCCCATGATCTCTTTCACGCCGTGGATTATATGCTGGATAAGACAGAGAACGGTGATGAGCCGGTCGAGGCTGCGGAGAACTATGTGATGAGAACGCTTGATGCCTGCGAAAAGATAGGGAGATACGGAAACGAACTCATCGAAGACGGAATGAAAATTCTGACGCACTGCAATGCGGGGGCCCTTGCAACGGTGGATTACGGCACCGCACTCGCTCCGATGAGATTCGCTCATAAGGATGGGAAAAAGGTATTCGTATGGGTGGATGAAACGAGACCTAGGCTTCAGGGCGCATCTCTCACGGCATGGGAGCTTCTCAATGAGGGAATAGAGCATGCGATAATAGCGGATAACGCCGCAGGGCATTTCATGAGAAAAGGAGAGGTGGATATGGTGATAGTCGGGGCCGACAGAATAGCAAAGAACGGTGATTTCGCTAATAAGATCGGGACGTATGAGAAAGCGGTGCTGGCAAAGGAGAACAGAATACCCTTCTATGTCGCAGCACCGATGAGCACCTTCGACCCGGGCATGGACTCTGGGGATGAGATTGTTATCGAGGAGCGCTCCGAGGACGAGGTTCTCTATGCACAGGAATGCAGGATAGCTCCGATGGGCTCTCATGCACGAAACCCTGCCTTCGATGTCACGCCTGCGAAGTATGTCACAGG
>WALJ01000203.1 GCA_015522885.1 Thermoplasmata archaeon | reverse complement strand
TCAACGAGGAAGGGAAGATAAAGGACGATATGATTGCATACAAGCTCTCGGAGGACGAGTATCTGGCGGTCCCGAATGCCGGGCCGACACCTATGGTAGAGGCATGGTTCGGAGCCAATATGGGCGGCTTTGAGGTGGAGATGGAGAATTATACGGATGAACTTGTATGTATAGCTCTCCAGGGACCGGAGGCGCGAAAGACGATGGGAAAAATCTCCGAAGATGCCGCGAAGGTCAAATTCTTCAAAAGCGGTTGGGTGAATCTGGGGCTGAAAAAAGAGGAATCCGCAGGATTTTCGGGCAAATTCTCCGAAAAATCCCTTATCTCAGGTACGGGATACACGGGAGAGGATGGCTTCGAGATAATAACTCTCGGAGAACAGGGAATCGAACTCTGGAATAAACTGCTTGAACTCGGGGCCGAGCCATGCGGCCTCGGTGCGAGAGACACATTGAGACTTGAGAAAGGCTTCCTGCTGTCCGGCCAGGACTTCAACGAAGACAGGACGACGCTTGAGACCGGATGGGACTTCGTGATAGAATGGGACCACGATTTTATAGGAAAAGGAGCGCTTGAAGAGCAGAAAGAGCGCGGAGATTACGATATATGGAAAGGCATAGTTCTGGAGAAAGGCATTCCGAGGCACGGTTCTGCTGTTTATAAAAACGGAGAGAAGATAGGAACTGTTACGAGCGGAACGAAATCCCCTGTTCTGGGAAAAGGGATAGCCATGGCTTATCTGAAAAGAGAATATGCACACAAAGGAGAGAAGGTCCGGATAGATATCAGAGGAAAAATGGCAGACGGAGAGGTTGTAAAAACCCCGTTTGTCTGATTAAATCGCATCCAATGCGGATTTCATGTATCGGATGACCTCTTCCTCTTTATTTTTCGTATTGATAGCGGCCACGAGTATTCCTTTCATGCCGCCTGAAACTATGAATATTTTTATTCCGCCTGTCTCGACTATCACATATTCGGGATTGGTCTTCCCGAGTTCCGTGGCAGCTGTCCCTGCCGCACCCAGAACGGTGGCGCACATTATACTGAACGTTTCCGGATACGAACCCTCCGGCACTTCCAGATATTTCGGCATCCCGTCCCTTGTTATGAAACCAGCTGCTATTACCGGGAACCTGTTTTTCATATCCTCTACTGTTTTCTTTATGTCAACCATGTTCTCTCACACTCCTTTCCTTTCGAGCTTAAACACACACGCATCGTCTCCCTTGCTCTGGCATTCGATCTCCTCGCAGTTGAAGCTTTCGTCGTAATGCTTTTCGTATATCCTCTTGATAATACCTTTCAGTACGTAACAGGTTGGCTGTCCTTTTCCTTCTTCCACTTCTATCGAGCCTTCCGCAACCACTTTGTCATCACTCATAATGGCCTTTTCCACCCATCCTCTGCCTGCGAGAAGGTTGGCCGCCACCTCGAAGTACTTCTCTTTTTCTCCTTCGGAACTTTTCATGGCGATATCGGCGATGTTGTCCCCAAGAACCTCTCCTTTCCTGAAAAAGAGGCCGTAGCATGCATAAGACATCACATTTTCGTATATTTTCCTTATATCGAGAAGCTCGTCTCTTGATATCCTTATGGTTCTGATTGGCATCAAAAGCTGTATGAACTGGATGTTTATAAAGTTTCCTTATTGATGTCGAAAGGAGAGGGTTATCGTTTTTTGGTGAATGCTCCGAAGACCTTTCTATTCTTGCGGGTGTCTTTTCTCTCGGCTTTTGTTTTTATAGTCGCCGTCCCTTCCTAACTGTTTCAGAAGATACTTCAGTGTCCAGTCCATTGAGGTCTCGGTAGTCGCTGCAAAAACGATTTTTCTGTGTTTCTCGCTTATTCTCCTCGTTAAAGAATTTATGCTCTTTCCGTCTATTCCATGGAATATCACGAATTTTCTGACACTCCACCGCCCATCTCCTTCGTATGCTTTCGGACTTCGGATTATCTCACTCAACGGAGCGTAAAGAGCGCTCTCAGATATCGAATGAACGGGATACCCCAAATCTCCCATGTTCCGTATTTCCTCGTACCCGAAGCCTATGAGAATTATCGCTTTTCGCAGAGCCGGATTTGGCGCTCCCTCGTTTTCGGCATTTATAAAGCCGTACCTTCCGTATCTGCCTGCCAACTGAAGGTATGCCAGAGTCATTACGGAAACACCGAACATCTTCATTGTCGAGGAAAAGAACAGGATTGCCACCGAGATGAAAATGTTGCTCATCGATAAGAATTGGAGCATCAGTATCGGAAGATTGAGCAACACCAGTATCAGCAGAATAGCGAGGACCTGCAGAAGTTTTCCCTTGGTTATTTCCCAGCTCTCTCCAAGAGCTTCTATGGGCCCTCTTTTGAAGAGAACCACGGGATAAAGGTAGAAGAGGAGCCTCAGACCGACATATATCGCCAGAATTACTGCGATGAGCATTAGGAATATGAGGCATGCAAAAGAGAATACTGCGAGAAGAACTATGGCAAATATACCCATCAGTGCGAGAAAATAGAGTAGAGCGGCCGCAAGTACATAGGGTGCCCTTTCCACCGCAGTTTTAATGCAGTTCGTCAGTCTGGCCTTTCCTTTGAGGTGTTCGCATGTGAGCGCCGCTATTCCCGAGGATATGATGCTCGAAATAAGAAGGGATAGGATGATTATCCCTAGAATGACCAAAAAATGGATGTAAATCTGAGAGACATCTATCTCAATTCCTGCTCCGACCTCCGCTTTCAAATTATGGTCGGAGACATAACCTTCCAAACTAATGATGTCTCCGAGTGGTAGTCCCGAATGAAATCCTCGATTTCATAAGCTAGCCTTCCAAGGGAAGGCAAAGCGACCTGAGGAAGGCTATCTGTCAAAGATATAAGTTAACAAAGTTAGCTTGGCGACTATAATCTTTCTTTCCATCGATGAGTTTGTTCTGCCGCCTGCTCCACACCTCATTCGACATCCTTTTCAGCCATTCCACATATAGGTCTATGAACTCTCCCAGCCTCGGGTATATCGTGGGCTCCCCGCTCAATGATATGGCTATCTGGTTCGGATTGTAGGCTTCCTCCCACATCTCCCTGCTCACCCTCGAGTCGCCTTTGAAGCCGGAGATAAGCTCTCTC
>WALJ01000202.1 GCA_015522885.1 Thermoplasmata archaeon | reverse complement strand
GTACTATGTCATAGTGCCGGGTGATGAAAGAAAGGAAGTAATCGCCAAGAAGCTCTCAAAGGAAATGGATGCGGATGTGGACGAACTGGTGAGCGCTCTGCCGTCGGGTGGTAGCACGGTGGTGGAAAAGAGGAAAGGCGAGGGGAAAAGGGTGGAGAGGAAGTTCTAGATAATTATCGCATCCACAGCTTTCCTGAAATCCTTATCTGCGGTCAGCAGTTTTTCTCCCATGTATCGAGCGCTCCCCAGTATTATTCCGTCGGTGAGACTGAATTTTTTAACTCCCTCGGAGCGCATCTCATATTTTATCTTGGAGGCTTCGAGGCATATCTCCTCTTTCAAGGGAACTATGGTGCACATTTCCTCTATCTTCAATACCCTTTCTTCGGGATTTATCCCGTTTTTCAGGCACCAGTCTGATACCTCCCCTATCTGGATTACGGATATGAAGAGGACTTCGTTTTCTATGTATTCGTATATCTCCTTGAATCTCTCCGAGCCCCTTTTCGAGCGGAATATCTCTATTATTATCGATGTATCCAGAAACATCAGTATCTGTCCCCTTTATCCCTCTCGAACGCCGATTTTCCAGCATCTATACCCGCGATTTCCAGGATTATCCTGTTTTTCACCTCTTTTTTCGGAGGTATGGCAACATCCACCACATCGTCCTTGTGGAAGCCGAGTTTATGGATTATCTCCAGCGGAATTATCAACCCGAGGGAGTTTCCAATCCTGCGGAGTTTCGTTCTGAATACTTCTGTCATGATTTATGTTATAACATTATAACATATAAAGGTTTCGGTCACGAATTTATCCGTCGCTCTCAATCCTCCCGTCCCTCATCCTGAGAATCCTTTTCGCCTTTTTTGCGACATTCGGGTCATGGGTTACCACCACGAGAGTTATCCCTTCCTCTTCGTTCAGTTTTCTATGACCCTATAATCCCAGCACGCTCTCCGCTCTCTTTCTGTTCCTTGCGACAGCTTCATCCACATTCTCGTAGATGCTGTTCCCGTGGGCATCTATACCGACAACCAGCGGCCCGAGATTTTCCGCTTCCAGTATCCATATCGCCTCGGGCATTCCGAACTCTATCCATTCCACGCCGTGAACCTTCTTGAAGGAATCGGCGGCCAGAGCCGCGGCACCGCCTGTCATCGCAAGGTAGACCGCACCGTGTTTTTGCATCGCTTCCACCGTAGGCCCTGACATCCCGCCTTTTCCGATTATCGCCCTGACACCGAATCTCTCTATGAATTCGGGCTCCAGACCGTTCATTCTGGAACTTGTGGTGGGTCCGGCAGCTATCACCTTCCACTCTTCGCCGTACTTTTTCATGAGCGGGCCGCAGTGAAAGAGAACCATGTTTTTGAAGTCCACAGGCGGATTTTTTCCTTCCTTCGCAAGCTCAAGGGCATGGATATGCACCTCGTCCCTGCCTGTGTAGATTATCCCGTCCAGATACACTATGTCGCCGATGTTCAGTTTTCTCACATCTTCCTCCCTGAGCGGTGTTTTCAGTCTGTATTCTGCCATTTTATCCCTCCATATTCTCTATTTTTCCGTTCTCGTAAATCCTCGCTCTCGCTCTTCTCCCTGTCCAGCACTGGGTATTGACTGCAACGGGAAGGCTCGCCGTGTGGCAGTATGCGTATTCCACATGAACATCCAGAACCGTGGTTTTGCCTCCGAGGCCCATGGGGCCTATGCCTGTCTCGTTCATGGCTCTCAGCAGTTCTTCCTCAAGCTCGGCCATATCCTTCTCGGGATGCCTGTCACCTATCGGCCTGAGGAGCGCCTCCTTGGCTATGTGCATAGCAATATCCGATGTTCCGCCTATCCCGACACCTATAACCGTCGGTGTGCAGGGCTTTCCACCGGACCTTATCACACAGTCGAGAACGAATTTCTTTATTCCTTTCAGACCCTGAGACGGTGTGAGCATCGACATGAAGCTCATGTTCTCCGAGCCGGCGCCCTTCGGGAATGCCGTTATCTCCAGCCACGGGTCGTCCGTCGGAATATAGTTTATGTAGGGCATTCGGACACCTGTGTTGTCTCCCGAATTCTTCCTCGTTATCGGGTGCACCGCATTCGGTCTGAGCGGAACCTCTTCGGTGGCTCTTTTCAGTCCGTTCCTTATGCTCTCCTCGAATTCGGAGAACGAATCTATGAGTTTTAAATTGCCTTTAACAAAGAAGATGTGCACACCCGTGTCCTGACACAGGGGAAGCGAGTTAGTCTCCGCAACTTCTACGTTCTTCAGTATGGCTTTCATCTGCATCTTCGGGACAACCTCGCTCTCGCGGGAATGTGCATTTTCGAGGGCTTTCCGAACATCGGGTGGAACGCCTGTAGATGCCTTCTTTAACAGCTCGAATACCCGATTTTCCACGGTCTCTTTATCTATCATATACTCACCTATTCGACATTATGGCTATTATAGCCTCTGCAGGCTCTCTGTCATTCTCTTCAAGAGCCTTTTTCGCCTCCTCGTAGTCCGCTCCGGTCTGTTCCATGACCAGCTTTATATCTTCATCGGGAACGGCATCCTCTCTTTCCACGATTTCAGGCTCTCCGACAAGCTGAAATGTCTTCTGACCCTGAACAACGGTCATCGTGACTTCCGGTTTCCTGAAGATGTATTCCTTTCCGGATGTGAGCATCCGCACCTCTTCCACGCCTTCTATTTCCTCTGTCTGGACTCCAAGCTGCTTCATCATCCGCTTCATCTGTCTCGGGTCGATTCTCGGGGACATGTATGGGAGAAAAGAGGGAGGGGATTTAAGGATTGCCACGAAGTGGAGAAGCAAACCGCAGGAAGCTGCAGGGTACAGGGATTATAGTCAGAGATATAAATATCATAAGTTAACAAAGTCAGCAAAGTCAGGTCGGCGACTATAAATAATGCGCTCAACACACAGCCGACATCAGAAAAGCTTAAATATAACAGAGTATAACATACTTTAATCTACATTTAGGTGAAAGCATGAACAAAATTCCCCATATTGGGTTTCTGATAGGCTTGGCTATTTCTCTAATGGGGCTCGCTTCCGTCGGTGCCGACAAAACCATCTGCCTTTCAATAGTCATAATAGTCGTCGGTTTGCTCTTTCTGACCTTCCAGACAGGACCAGCAGCCGCTACCACATCTATAAAAAGCACTCAGCCCACTTCTATGATATCAAGTACTGTAGTAAATCTGGACAGCAAGACCAGATGGAGGAGAAAGACCCTCGCCGAGGAGGAACTGGGCCTTCTTTTACTGATAATAGGAATAGTCTCCGCCGTAATCGCATACCTCGCATTCAGTCTCTGAGACCAAAACTAATTTTAAGGGATGCGTATAAACGAGCGGTGATATTGTGGATACACTTCCCGTAATCGCAGGGATAATCACGGCGGTGAGCGCTCTGCTTCTCCTGCTCTCCCTGATAGCGTACAGTAGGACTGGTCTCAGAAGGATGCTCTCCATATCGGCGGTGAGCGCTCTCCTCCTGTTGAAAGGTATACTGCTCTTTCTTGACATCGCAGGCATCCAGAAGCTTACCTATCAGATATGGGCCGGAATAGACCTCATAATAGTGGTAGTTCTACTGATAATGCTCTTCGGAAAGGAATGATATGGAAGACAAGGTACTTCAACTGGATGCCAGAAGGCGCCTTTTCGAGGCGATAAAAGAGTTTCCCGGAATACACATGAGGGAACTTCAGAGAAAGACGGGAATGGCTCTCGGCACCCTGAGGTATCAGATAAGGTTCCTTGAAAAGCACGGGTTAATCGTGGAAAGGAAGGAAGGAAGGCTTCTTACCTATTATCCGGCCAAAGGCGGTGCGGATGTGGATGCCAGAGATAAGAAGTATCTTTCGATACTCAGACAGGAACTTCCGAGGTTGATAGTCCTCCACCTGATGATGCACCCTCATTCGACCCACGGTGAGATGAAAGGGCACTTCAATGTCTCTCCTTCGACTCTTTCCTATCATCTGAAAAGGCTGGCTCAGGCTCGTATCATCGAAAAGGATGAGAACGGAAGATACTACGTGATAGAGGAGGAGCGTGTCGCAAAGGTTCTGATAACATACAGGCAGAGCTTCTTGGATGCGATGGTGGACACCTTCGTGAGGTTCTGGGAAGGGAGGAAATGAGCGCCGATACTATTGCCGAGAGGGTTTTCTGGGTATGCATCTATGCGAGGCCGATAGGTTGTATAGAGTATGCAAACATATATAAAGCAAATCTCATGTGCTAACTTGAAGCGAGAAGATGAAGAAAGCAATCTCAATCGCAATAACCCTGCTCATGCTGATGAGCGGGATGCTCGTAATGCTGAACGGGAGCGCAGAAACCCTGAAGAAGCTTTCTGGCAAAGGCTTTCTGAGGAAAAGATATGACAGAGATAAAGAAATATAGAGGCGGAAGCAGGGAACTGCTGGCAAGATTCGAAGAGATATATGCCCTCCTCATGGATGTGTATATGGCCACCGGGGGAAAGTATCCGGCTCTCGAATGGCTCTACGAGAAACCGATACCGGGAGAAATCGGCTGGAAAGAGGGGTTTAGAAGGACATACAGACCTTTTCTGAAACGGAGGCTGGAAAACGAGCTGGATGAGATATTCACGGTTGAAGATAGAAAAATAATCGGTGTAATAGGCCTCAATTATGACATCAAAGAAAAAGACGTATTCGAGGAGTACAGCAGACTTTTCGGGGAGATAGGGATAAAACTGGATGAGAATTCAGCATTTTTGGAGATTCTGGCGGTGCATCCGTCGAGATGGAAAGAGGGCATAGGAAAGGTTCTGCTGCTCACTGCTATGAAAAGAATAGAGTCTCTCAATAAAAGAGGCTACGGAATAACATTTCCCGACCTTTATCCGGCCATATCGCTCTATGATTCTGTCGGCGGGAGAGTGCTGGGAAAGGTGGAAAAATTTGCATGGAGCCCAGGCGACAGGCCTGCGGATTATCTCCTTATAGCATTCACGTCTTGAGTTCTTCCAGTGCTTTGCTGACCTTTTCTATGTTGAATTTCGAGTTAATCTTTTTGAACATCTTCAGAGCCTCTTCATAATTCTTCTCGGCATGTTTGGTCTCACCTTTTTTGGCATAGACACTCCCGAGTTCAAACAGGGATTGTGCAAGAAGGTGTGGTATGTCCAGGTCTTTGAATATCTTAACACTCAACTGAAGGTGTTTTACAGCATCATCCCATTTTTTGTCGGCAGCATATATTATCCCGTATACCCGGTGAATGGAACCTATGGCGACCTTGTCGTCCATCTCTCCCATAAGGCCATAGGATTCGTCACAGTATTTCTTCGCTTTTTTCACATCCCCTTTTCTGGCGTATGCCTCCGCTCCGTTGAAAAGAGCCCAGCCTATCAAGTTTATGTCACCTATCTTGGCGGCGGCCTCTTCCGACCTCCCGAAGTATTCCACGGCTTTGTCCCAGTTGCCGAGCTGGAGATGGCTGTCTCCCAGATTGTTAAGGACGCGGGCAATTTCCTGATACTCCCTTATCTTTTTCAGACGCGGAATACTCTTCTGGTAATATTCTATGGCTTTCTCTATGTTTCCCATATCCGAATACACATTGCCCATCTCTACGAATATCTTTCCGGCCATGCCCGAATCGTTCGTTTCTTTGGCATATTTTATGGCGGTCGTGTAATGGGAAACCGCATCCGCATACTCTCCCCGCCTCCAGTGGACATATCCCAGAAACCTTTCCGCATCTCCCATTCTATGATAGTCTCTCATCCTCTTCGCTACTTTGTTAGCGGCTTCGAAATAGACGTTCGCATCATCCCATTCCCCTCTGCTTTTTTCTATTGCACCCATGGACAGGTTCACATCCGCAAGGACATCGTCCTTTCCGATCTTTTCCGCCAGTTCCAGAGTACGGGAATAAATTTTGATCGCTTCATCCCATTCCCCGAGAATCTTATACAGATTTCCGAGCTTGACCAGTATATCTACAAGTTCTTCCTCGTTCTTTTCACCGCTCATTTTCTCGAGCGCTTCCAGAGCTATGTTATAATAGTGGACAGCCGATTCGAAACCAAGAGATTCTATGCTCTTCTCGGCGGCTTTTATGGCGTATTTGTAGGCTTTGTCATAGACACCTCCTTTGAGGAAATGCTCGGTTACGGAGTATGCGTCATAGCCTGTTTTTTCCATGTGTTCCCCTATCTTTTTGTGAATAACCCTCCTCCTGCTCTTACTTAGAGAGGCTTCCACTATTTCCTTCAGTTGGATATATGAGAAGCTGTACACTTCTTCATCTGTTGTCGTATCCTCCTCTATTATTCCCGTTTCCAGAAGCTTATCCACCGCATCCAGAAGTCTTTCTTCATCTATCCCCGTAAGGCTCTGAAGAGTTCCGAAATCAAATCTGACACCTATAATGGCCGCATAGCTCAGAACGCTCTTCGCATCCGGATTCAGTTTCGCAATCTTTCTCAGAAGAACCTCTTTTATAGTGGGGGGAACTCTTATTTTACCCGTCTCTATTTTTGAATAGGATGTCGGGTCGATAACCCCTTCATGTACGAGAGATAGAAGAAGCTCCTGTACGAACATGGGATTGCCTTCGGTTTCCTTATACACGGTATTTACGAAGCTCTTGGGGAGGTCGTCCCTCTTGAGGATAGCTTTTATCATTTCCACAACATCTTCGTATCCGAATCTCTGAAGTTTTATGGTGCTGGATGCCTCCAGAACTTTCAGTTGAGATATCAGGTCTTCCACGGCACCGCTCTTCGGAACATCTTCCGGCCGGTACATCATTATGAAAAGTATCTTTGAACTCTCAAGCTTGGGAAGTGCTCTCAAAATCAGCTTTGCGGAGGCTTCATCCACCCAATGAGCGTTATCCAGAATATATATTGTTGTCGTCTTCTTTGTGCTTCTTTTTATGAAAGAAACAAAGGCGTCAAACATCTTGTCCCTCTTATCGCTGAGATTTTCAGGCTCCTTTTTTCTGGAACTCGGAAGAGGCATCAGACCGAGAAGAGGGATTTCTCGAGCGAGTTCTTCGCCCATCTCTTTTGTTCCCATGACTTCTTTTATAGGTGCATAAGGTTCGCTCTCCCCGTACTTTCCTTCGCTTCTATTAATCTTCACATCATGTTTATCACTGAGAAAACGCTCTATCAATGCGGTTTTTCCTATCCCCGCTTCACCTTCCACCAGTATAATCCTCCCCTTGCCGGAAGAGGCTACTTTCAGTGCCGTATGAAGCTTTGCGAGTTCCATCGTGCGGTCAATGAATACCTTCTGCGTCTCAAATCCTGATTCTGTCAGCATACGAATACCATCCTAGAGGATAAAGTGAATGAGGTGCTATATATAACTTCTCCCTTTCGAAGGGTGCTTACAGGAAAACAGTTTTATACTGCATGAAGTTAGCAGACATCTCACCTGTGAGTGATGCGGCCCTACGGGTCACACAGGAGGTAATAAAATGACTGCAATATTTGTCAGATTCGAAACACCGAAGGAACTCGCGGAAAAGATACACAAAGCAGTGGAGCTTGCGAGAGATACCGGAAGGATAAGAAAAGGAACGAACGAGGTCACAAAGATAGTGGAGCGCGGAGAGGCGAAGTTTGTGGTAATGGCGGAAGACACCTCCCCACCGGAGATTCTTGCACATATTCCCCTGCTCTGCGAGGAGAAGTCCACACCATACGGCTATGTCCCGACCAAGGCAGAGCTCGGTTCATCTGCCGGCATAAACAAGGGAACGGCTTCGGTGGCTATAACAGACCCGGGAAAGGCGGCTGACCTGCTGAAGGAAATAGCCGGGGACATAGAAAAGATACGAAAATGAGGGATTTGATTGGACGAAGATAAGGGAATTCCCGCAGAAGTCGTGGAAGTAATCGGAAGAACCGGTATGACCGGAGAAGCCCTTCAGGTAAAGGTCAGAGTGCTTGACGGACGGGACAAAGGAAGGATAATCACGAGAAACGTAATGGGGCCGGTGCAGGTCGGGGACGTGCTGATGCTGAGAGAGACTGCCAGAGAAGCGAAGAAGCTCAGACCAAGGTGATGTTATGGTTGAAAGAAGAATATGCTCGTTCTGCGGAAAGGAAATAGAGCCCGGAACCGGCAGAATGTATGTTAAAAAGGACGGTACGGTGCTCTTCTTCTGCAGCAGCAAGTGTTTCAAGAACTCCATGGAATTGAAGAGGGTTCCGAGAAGAGTGGGATGGACAAAGGACTATGCTAGGGAGAAGTCCATAAGAACAGGCTCGAAGAAAGAGGAAGAGAAGGGAAAAAAGACAAAGAAGGTAACTAAGAAAGTGAAGAAGGAGAGCCGAGAGGGAAAAAAGACAGAGAAGACAAGCAAAAAGACAAAGAAGGGAGAGGAGAAGAAAAAGACCAAGAAATCGGTGAAAAAGACAGAGAAGAAGGAATAATATGATTGAGAGAACCTTCGTGATGTTGAAACCCGATGCACTCTCAAGGGCACTGGCAGGTCAGATAATCGCCAGATTCGAGAGGAAAGGGCTCAAGATGACCGCCGCAAAACTTCTGAAGATGGATGAAGAGCTTGCATCAAGGCACTATGCGGAGCATGTGGGGAAGCCGTTCTATCCGGCCTTAGTGGATTTCATAACATCGGGCCCTGTTCTGGCAATGGTCTGGGAAGGAGAGAACGCAATAAAGGCCGTCAGAAAACTCGTGGGCAAAACTGACCCTCATCAAGCGGATTCAGGCACTATAAGAGGGGATTTCGGTGCGATAACGAGGATGAACCTCGTTCATGCCTCGGACTCGGAGGAAAGTGCGGAGCGTGAGATTTCCATATTCTTTGATGAGTCGGATATGATAAAGTGGGAGAGAGCCTGCGAGGACTACATCCACGATTGATTTATATCTCTGACAATTTACCGTCGTGAGAATAGCTCTCAAATTTGCGTATGACGGCAGGCAATTCCACGGTTATGCAAGGCAGCCCGGGCTCAGGACAGTTGAAAGCGAGATACTCGATGCTCTGGACAGGATAGGTGCAAGGCATCTGAGGTTCAGGAGCGCTAGCAGAACCGACAAAGGTGTGAGCGCTCTCGGGAATGTCATAGCCTTCGATACGAATTTCAGGCTCGAGGAGATATGTAGGGCTCTGAACGCCAACATTGAGGACATCTATTTTCTGGGATATGCGGAAGTTCCTCTGGATTTCAACCCGAGAATTGCGGAGGAGAGATGGTACAGGTATCATTTATACGGGAGGCACGACACCTCTCTTTTCGAGGAAATCGCCGGTATTTTTCTCGGAGAACACAATTTCTCATCATTTGCCCGTATGGAAGAAGGAAGGAACCCGCATAGAGAAATAAGACACATAGATATAGGCGAAGATGAAGAATTCACCTTGATTGACATAAGAGCACAGAGTTTTCTATGGCAGATGGTACGGAGGATTGTGGGTGCCATGCTCTCGATAGAAAAGGGAGACCGAGGGATTGAAGATGTGGAAAGGGCGATTAAGGGTGAAAAGATAATTTTCAGCATAGCGCCGTCCGAACCCCTGTTTCTTATGGATGTGAAATACAAAAATATGGAGTTCGAAAGGGTTGAGGTAAGGGATTTGGACGATGAGAAGCTCGAAGCGGATTTGAGACTGAAATTTTTGAGATATCTCAGCTAAGAGCCTTTCTTTTTTCTGTATTCCATCGCAGCTTTCACGAGTCCCAGATATACAGGCGCAGGTTTCATCGGTCTTGATTTGAATTCCGGATGGAACTGGGTCGCTATGAAGTAAGGGTGCTCTTTCAATTCTCCGATTTCCATCCTTATGCCCTCGCTGTCCTTTCCTGTGAAAATAAAGCCCCCTTCCTGTATTTTCTCTATAAAATCGGGATTCACCTCGTATCTGTGCCTGTGCCTTTCGGATATCTCGGTTTTACCGTAGAGTTTGTATGCAGTACTCCCTTTCTCAATAAATACCTTCTGTTCGCCCAGTCTCATGGTTCCCCCCATCTTCTTGACATCTTTCTGCTCGGGCAACAGGTCTATCACGGGATAAGGAGTATTCCTGTCGAACTCCGTGCTGTCCGCTTCCTTCATTCCGAGAACATTTCTTGAGAACTCGATGGTTGCCAGCTGGAAGCCCAAGCAGATTCCGAGGAAAGGTATTCCGTTCTCTCTGGCATACTTTATGGACATAATCTTCCCCTCTATGCCTCTGTTCCCGAAACCGCCGGGTATCACCACGCCGTCAACACCGTGCAAAAATTTATCTATGTCACCGTCTCTTTCTATATCATCGGCTTCGAGCCATCTTATCTTTACATTTACCCCCGTTTCCGCGGAAGAATGCGCAAGAGCCTGTTTGTGGCTGATATAGGAATCTTTGAGGCCCGTGTATTTTCCAACGATGGCTATTTCCACCTCTCCTTTTGCTTTTTCCAATCTTTTCACGAATTTCTCCCACTCTCTTATATCCTGTTCATAGCCGTTATTGAGCTCCATTCTCTCGATTATGTAGTCGGTGAGGCCCTGCTTCTCGAAGTTGAGGGGCACCTCATATATGCTTTTCACATCCTGAGCGCTCACAACAGCCCTTTCCGGCACATCGCAGAACAGCGATATCTTTCGCTTTATCTTCTTCGGAATGGGCTTTTCAGACCTCGCAAGGATTATATCGGGGGTTATTCCTATTGCTCTGAGCTCTTTAACGGAGTGCTGTGTCGGCTTTGTTTTTGGCTCCCCGACAGTACCGAGTATCGGAACAAGGGTCGTATGCACGAAGAGAAAGTTCACATGCCCGCCCTCTTCCCTGTGCATCTGCCTTAAAGCCTCAAGGAACGGCATGGATTCTATGTCTCCCACGGTTCCGCCCACCTCTATTATCGTTATGTCCGCATCGCTTTCTCTTCCGACCTTCCTTATTCTTTTCTTTATCTCATCGGTTATATGCGGGATTATCTGTACCGTGCCCCCGAGATACTTCCCATCTCTCTCCTTGTTTATTACCGAGAGATATACCTTTCCGGTGGTTATGTTGTGCTCACTGCTCAGGGACTCGTCGAGAAATCTTTCGTAATTACCGAGGTCGAGGTCCACCTCTCCGCCATCTCCGAGGACGAATACTTCGCCGTGCTGATACGGGTTCATCGTACCCGCATCCACATTGAGATAGGGGTCTATCTTGATAGCGGTTACTTTAAAACCTCTTGCCTTCAAAAGCCTGCCTATCGAGGATGCAGCTATTCCTTTTCCAAGACCGGATAAAACTCCGCCCGTGACCGCAATGTACTTCATTTCATCACGGGAACCTCACATACGGTTCAAGTAATTAAATCTTTGCCATGTTCAATAAAAAAATTATCTATAAATAATATTTTTCTATAACAAACAGTACTGAGCACAGAACTCAAGAATTAAAAGAGGAATGGAAGGGGTTTATTTCTTTTCTTTCTTCTTGCCTTTCTCTTTTTTCTCGGATTTTCTGAACCCTTCTCCGAACGGACCGATTCCCTTGTTATATGCATAGTAAAGTCCGACTATCGCAAGAATTACGACGACCAGTATTATCACCGGAATCATGCCTTTCCAAGCCGCGGGACCTGCAGTCACCCTTATTTCCTTTTCATGGGTTATCGAAGAGCCGGAGGGTTCTTCAGAGTCCGTAGCATTCACTTTTATGGTGTATGTCTCCTGTGCCGGAGTCCATGCTATCTTCACTATCCTGTATTCTCCTTTCGGAATTGTGGGAGATGTTTCCACAAGGCTTCCGTTCTCGTATTCGTAGAACTTAACATCTCCGCTCAGAGGGTCTCCGTTGACATAGAAAGTTACCCTGGGAGAATTGGAATCGGCATCCCCGAAGTTGGAGATATTTGCTATTATGTAGAGGTTCTCTCCTTCCACAGGCGAATTCGTGGAAAGGGTCAGATTGTTCACTTCCAATCTCGGTCTCGGACCGTATTTCACATCCACAATTCTGGAGATTTCCTTGTAGTTTCTGGAATGGTCCGTAACGTTCAGTTCCAGAGTGTATGTGCCCGGTGTGCTGAATGTGTATGTCAGTGGACGATTTATCGAGGATGACAGAGTAGTATTTCCCTCTTTAAGAGTCAACATATACGAGTCTATGACTCCCTTTTCGCGATATCCATCCGGATCATAAGAAAGGTTGGCATTGAACTCGACGGTGTCTCCTTCTACCAGTGATATGGTGCCGCCCGTATCTTCTGTTGTGTTGGTGCCAACGGTCCAGTTGAATTTGGGTACCGGCTTTGTAGCATCATCGACCGTGATTTCTTTTGTAGTATTGTTAGAGTTTCCGACAACATCGGTTACGGTTAATTTAACGGTATACGTCCCCCATTTTTCATAGGAATGGTCCACCACTTTCTGCGTGGAGGAGGTATTGTCTCCGAAATCCCAGAGATAGCTGAGGATTATTCCATCTATGCTTCCGTTAACAACGTCACTCGATGCGGAAGCGTTGAATTCCACGGCCGTGTTCTCATCCACATTCGTGGTGTCCGTGTTTATTATGGGTATCGGATTCGTGTCATCAACCTGTATCGTCAGATTAGCGGTGGTGGTGTTGCCTTCCCCGTCAGCTTCTTTGACAGTAAGAACTACGCTGTGTTCTCCACCCGCAGAGAATGCATGTACAACGCTCTTTCCATATGCGTCAGCTGTGCCATCTCCGTTGAAATCCCAGCTGTAGTTAGCATAATTCTCATTTCCGTTGGGGTCCGTGAACTCTGCACCGAAGGATACGTTCTTTCCGTCCTTGACGATGTATGTGTCGTTATCCCTCTGATAGACATATTCTCCTGTTGCCACGTTTATGGAAGCGTTTCCGGCAAGGGATTTCTCCGCCGTGAAAGAAACTGTTGCCGTACCCGTACCCGCGGAGGGATTCGCAATAACGGTTGTGAATCCGCTGACATCCACATCAGAAGGTGCGGAAAGATGAGTTCTTTCATACCCTGATGGAAGTGCTATGCTGTAATTGTACTCTACAGTCGAGGAGTCATAAACAACTTCCATGAAGATACTTACATTCTTTTCGCTTATGTTCCGATAGGAAGTAAAATTAGCACTCGTCGCAATATTTATTGGAGTCTCAGATGTGACATTCCCCTCCAGTCCGCTGACCGTAACAGTGCTGGAAGTCTCATTGAAGTATGTCCCGTTCGCCGATAGCTCGCCATAGGTGGATACGCTTGTTGTCTTATTATTCAGCCAGTTCTGGAAAGCCTTGCTCTCATTTGCATCCACCATTCCGTCAGCGTTCCCAAATTTGGGGTTGTGGTCTATCTGGTACCTCAGGTTTCCGCTGCTTGCAAGTTCGAGACCGGTTATCGTATGGGCCGGTGAATATGCCACGGTCTTTAACATGTGAAGGCTGTTGAAATCACCATTGAACGTATATGCCGTGTTTATGCTCGTCCTAACTGCCTTTTGTAATGAAATCTGGCCCATATCCACGCTGCTGCCGCTACAATACACGGAATCGTTGAAGTATGCATTATAGCCGTCCGCCGAGATAAGAATGGAAAAGTTACCGGGGTATGCGCTCACCTGGAAAAAAGGACCGGAAGAATCGTTCTCTTTCATGACCACCTTTTTCCTCTCTTTATCATAGAGAGTGATGTGTATTGTACCCATTATTCCTTTTTTGCTGGTAGAATCGGTTACATATCCGGTGATATACGGCTTGTTCTCTAGAGTGATGTTTATAGTTGTAGTAGAATTTATAATAACACCGTAGGAATAATTTATTGCCATCCCCGCATGGTATGCCCTTATCCCGAAAGTGCTATTATATATACTCATGGAATAGGTACCGTTGCTGTCTGTTACGGTCTCTTTACCGAAATCATGTAAGTAATCTGTTATTGAGACCATGGCACCGGAAACATTTCCTCCGTTGCTGTCCGTCACCCTTCCTTTGAGTGTATAGCTCTCAGAGGCATATGAAACAGTAAAACTTCGATCAACGGTAGCATTGGGGTCTACCCTGAAGACATCGGATTTCTCCGGGAAATACGCATTGCTTCCGACCTCCTGAGCAGGCAACCTAACTTGATAATATCCAGCCGAGACACCTATTTCAATATATCCGTTTCTCGCAAGATAGTGTCTACTTATAATGTCATTTGCGGTATCATAAACATCAACTTCATATCCCACAGGAACAGGACCGTTCGAGTCTTTAATTACAACAACTATTGTTCCCTTCTCGTCTCCATTCACTCCGCTTACAAACGGCACCGTCGCTAATATGGCCCCTGTCATCAGAAGCACTGCGACGAAGCTCAGTACTTTTGTCTTTTTTTCGTTCATGGTCGATTCCTCCATTATTTTATCTGTCTCTATAACGGATTAGTGCCGGAATAAAGCCCTCCCATATAAAGGTTATTCCCCCTCTTCGCCCCATGTCTTATACACCTACATATGTCATATATGAAGCGAACTCGGTGATTTCTCTTATCAAAATCCTGAAAAGGAGCGCAGAGATGGTCACGGTTGCAGGTAGGTGATACCATGACCGAGCTTTGCAAAAAGAAATGGAAAGGAGAGGGTTGAAAGAGAAAAAGCAGGAGACCTCAAGGTTAGAAAAAAGGTATGGTTCATACCATACCTACTGTTCGTCTATCATAGAAGATGGAAGTGATAGATAAGTGGTGACTATGACGGAAGAATGGAACTGTGATACATGTGTGCGTATAACACAGCGGAACACTCTCGTCAGAAAGTTTTAAATACGCCTCTCTTTGTTAGGCAAACCTAACCAAGTATGGAAAGCCTAAAAGGTGATGAAATGAATGTGAAAAAGACGATCGATGTAAGAGGAAAAAGCGTTCAGGAAAGGCAGCAGATGGCGAAAAAAGAGAGCATGGCTCTCAAACCGGGAGAAGTGATAGAGATAATC
>WALJ01000201.1 GCA_015522885.1 Thermoplasmata archaeon | reverse complement strand
TATAAAGTTAACAAAGTTAGATCGGCGACTATAAAACCCATTTCGTTCGCAATCACATGGGCCGGTAGATCAGCTGGAAGATCGCTACCCTTGCAAGGTAGAGGCCGCGGGTTCAAATCCCGCCCGGTCCACTCGCTCACTTCGTTCGCTCGTGGACACGGGCTAAGTCGCACGGGCTGCGACTCTTTTCTGACGAAAATAATGCTAGTGCGGAGGCGTAACTCCGCACACACGGACTTCTTTTCAAGAAGTCCTGCTCGCAAAAATCTTTCAGATTTTTGTCGTACGGACTTTCGTCTGAAAGTCCTACTCGCAAAATTGCTTCTCAATTTTGCTCGTCCCGCCCGGTCTTCTGTGTCTTTTCTGCATCCAGTCCCTTTTATATATATTGCGCCCGGACATATGCATCAACATGAGCTATCATGAGGGTCATCTTTTACATACTTTCCGGGGTTTCCCATGAACTCATAGAGACAATCCTCGGAGCAGAAATAATAGACCTTTCCGTGATACTCGTGGTGGTATTCTGTCTTTCCGAGCTTTTTTCCGCAGACAGGGTCATACTGCATCTTATTCCTCCTTTATCTCCATCTTCAAACCCATCTTCTCGAATGCCTCTTCGATGTTCGACACTATCTCTTCCCTATACTCCGCATCCCCGATAGCGACGCTTATTTTCAGATTCTTGCCGGATATTTCTATACCCTTGATGATTCCAGAACTTATCATGTCCTTATCAGTCTCCGGGTCGAGAATCCCCCTGAGAATCCCTTTCACGAACTCCTCATCGAGTTCCGCTTTCCCCTGAATGCACTCCCATTTCCGTATGATGGTACGGAGCGCCTGTATCGCAAGTACCGCACAGTGGTATTTCACCTTCGGAAGCCCACCCAACTCCCTCACCTCGTCCTGAAACGTCAGCTTTCTCGCATAGTCCAGATTCTTTCCCCTGACCATCTCGGTTATCATGGAACTCGTGGCGATGTTCGCGACGCAGCCGTAGGATTCGAAGCTTATATCCTCTATTATCTCGGTCTCCGGGTCGATTTTCACGTAAAGTTTGAGCATGTCCCCGCAGGCTATGCTGCCGGCGATGGCAGTGACATTCGCATCCTCGAGAGCTCCCACGTTCTTCGGGTTCTTGAACAGCTCCATAACCTTCGGAGAGTACCCTATCTTCATCTCCTCACCTTCCGGTATATCGGGCTCATGGACCTCAGCTTTTCTATTATCTCTCCCATTATCTCAGCCGTTTCCTTCATCTCTTCCATCGTGTTGTATCTGCCGAGCGTCAATCTGGTGGATGAGTTCGCATCCTCCGCGCTCCCCCCTATCGCTCTTATTACGTAGCTTGACCTGAGCTGGGGATTGAAGCATGCCGAGCCTGTTCTCAGAATGAGCCCTTTCAGGCTGGCCATCATCAGAATCGCCTCGCCTTCCACGCCTTTGAACGACACGTTCACATTGTCGCAGACCCTCCTTTCCCTCGGGCCGTTGAGCCGGCTGTCCTCGATACCGAGCAGTTCCCCGATAAGGAAATCTCTCAGCTCTCTCATTCTATCAATATCTTCCTCTTTCATCGTCTTAACCGCCTCCGCAAAACCGATGATGGCAGGCATGTTCGGATGCCCCGCTCTCAGACCGAATTCCCTGGAATCGCCGTGAAACAGAGGCTCGAGCTTTACACCCTCTCGTACGAAGAGCGCTCCGCTTCCCAGTGGCGCATTCACAGCATGGCCGGAAAACGTCATCATATCCGCACCGATTTTTTCCACGTCTATCCTCTCTCTCAGGAAGGAATGAGTGGCATCGCTGTGAAACAGCACACCCTTATCCTCCGCAAGATCACCTATCGCTTTTATATCCTGAACCGTGCCTATCTCCTGATTTGCGTGCTGGACCGAGAGGAAAGAAGCCCCGTTAATCCTACCTATAAGTTCGTCCGTTTTTAGAAAGCCCTCTCCGTCCACAGGCAGGAATTCCACCGTGTGCCCGCTCTCTCCGAGGTATTTGAAGGAATTCAGTACGCACTTTCTTTCGATGCCGGATGTGAGGATCTTGAGCTTTCCGTGCACCTTTTCCATGTACCTGACAGCGCCTTTTATAGCCAGATTGTTGCTTTCGGTCACGCCGGAGGTGAAGATTATCTCCTCGGGTTTCGCATTTATCTTCCGTGCAATGGTTTCTCTGGCCTTCCAGAGGGACTCGGCTGCTTCCTCTTCGTAACTGTGGCCGAACTCTCCTCCGGGAACCCCGAATTTCTCATCATAATAGGGGAGCATGGCTTCAAGAACCTCTTTCGAGACCTTTGTCACATTCGCGTTGTCCAGGTATATTCTTTTTTCCATAATTATTCCATGTGATTCACATACTTAATAGTTATTGGCCACAGTTGTCCACTACTATTCGGTTGAGAACTCAAGTAGATATATATGAGATATCTACTGGTGCTCCCCGGACCGACATGCTTTTTTCGGGTGGTGCGAATGGTCTTGCAGGTGACTATAAATACCAAAGAGAAATGCAGAGATATGGGCATCCACAGGACCGTGATGAGAGATGCGGTGCACGGTGATATCTTCCTGGATGAAACGGATATGGATATAATCGATACAAGAGAGATGCAGAGGCTCAGAGGCATAAAACAGCTGGGCACCGCCTATCTGGTCTATCCCGGGGCGATGCATACC
>WALJ01000200.1 GCA_015522885.1 Thermoplasmata archaeon | reverse complement strand
GTACAAAGATCATAAGAACAAGGGTGAATCATCCTCAGACAAACGGAAAGCTTGAGAAGTGGAATCACACATACGAAAAAGCAAGGAGCGATTTCGATTCCTTTGATGACTTCGTATCATGGTACAACAATTCGATTATCGCCTCCCTTGCGCCTTCCATCACTCTCCTTTGATGACTTCATATCATGGTACAACAATGTAAGACCACATGAGAGCCTCGGATGGAAATATAGCAATCTTGAGACTCCTGAAGAGGCATTCTGGCGAAAACTGCCGGAAGAATGCAGCTTAGGAATAGGGGTAAGACTGTTCGGGTGGTAAGAAAATGAAAAGAAAATCTCAAATAGTGGGAAATAGTTTAAGGGCTATACAGTTCTTCTTTTCCAAACAATCCACGATGCCTTTCTCCACGAGATTCTGCAGCCTTTCCCTGACAATTCTTCTTGAGGAAGTGCCTCTTCTGTTTTTCAATCTATCCGTTATCTGAGAGGTATTGAGCGGACCATCCACAAATAGAAGTTCTATTATGTCCCGAGATATCGAGTCTTTGACCTCTGAGAATACGAACGCAGGGCTTATCCTGCCTTCTTCCAAATAGATATTTATTAATCTGAAATACGATGCAAGTATCTTCCGCACATACCTGATATAATCATCGTTCATGTACTTCTGAAGTATCGATTCTATGCTGTCCAGCCTTGCAACTATGCTTTGTTCGTCGTCTTTCAGGGAGGGTATTAGCGTGGTCACTCTATTTATAAGTTCCGAGAATTGCTGCTGTCGAACCTATTCTTTCCTCACTATGCTGACGCTTTTCAATTTTGCTTTGGAGGCGCGATGCGCTCTCGAATAATGGATTTCTATTTCTCCGTAGCCTTTTCCGAGCGCTATTCTTCCTATCTCTTCGTCTCTGATTCCCTGCTGCTCCATTATCTTTATTATGTCTCTTTTCGATGTTTTTTCGTCAACCCTGAATCTAAGCGTGACCATTCCGAACACGTCCGCATATTCCCTGTAATCTATTCTTTCTCTGACTTTGCCGTGTTTTTCAATCGTCATCTGCGGAATTTTCTTCCCTGTATACTCTTCTATCTTTCTCAGGACAGGGAGCTCTTCCCTCGTTATGAATGTCACCGCTTTGCCGTCCTTTCCGAGTCTGCCGGTCCTTCCTATTCTGTGGACGTAATCCTTCTGAAAAAGGGGCGCATCGTAATTGACTACATGGCTTATGCCCTCCACATCTATCCCGCGGGATGCGACATCCGTGGCTATAAGGATGTTTATCTTTCCGTCCTTGAAATCGTTCATAGTCCTTGTTCTGGCGGCCTGTGTCATATCTCCGTGAAGTGCGAACGCTTTATATCCCCATTTTTTGAGGTTATCGGCGACTCTCTGCGCTCCTATTTTCGTTCTCGTAAACACGAGATATTTTCCCGGCTCGTTGTCGAGAAGAGCGGAGAGCTTTGCCAGTTTGTTCATATCCCCGACTCTGACATAGTACTGGGAGATTCCTTTTGCTGATATGCTGTCCTCAGAGAGCTTCAATCTCACCGGATTGTCCAGGTATCTTCTGGATAATTTCACTATCTCCTCCGGAATTGTGGCCGAATAGAGCATCACCTGCTTTTTATCAGGTGTTCTTGAGATAATCCATGTTATATCCTCCAGAAAACCCATATCGAGCATCCGGTCCGCCTCATCCAGAACGAAGAACTTTATGCTGTCCAGCCTCAGAGCGCCTCTTTTCATGAGGTCTATTATCCTGCCCGGCGTTCCTACAACTATGGATGCTTTTTTTATCCCTCTTATTTGGTTCTCTATGCTGGTGCCGCCGTAAACCGCTACGGTTCCGAGACCCTTCGCATTTCCAATATGCTTCGCCTCGTTTTCCACCTGCTGAGCCAGTTCTCTGACCGGCACGAGCACTATTGCCTCTATACCTGCATTTCCTTCCATTTTCTCGAATATGGGTATCAGAAAAGACAGGGTTTTTCCTGAGCCTGTTCTTGCCTGAACTATCATATCGTTTCCTTGGAGCGCCGGAGGTATTGCCGCAACCTGCACATCTGTGGGCACAACAAAATCTCTTTTTTTTAAAGAAGAAATCAGCATTTCATCTATTGGCATGTCCTCGAATTTTTCCATTTTTTCCATTTTTTCACCTTTTCATCGATTGTATTAAAGGCCTCTTCGAGCAGTGTGCTCTACAGCCTTTTTACTGTAATTAATGATTACATCTTAAAAGAAGTCCTTTTTGACTTCTCCCAAAAGTGCATGGGAGGAGGAAGTATATAAAGGTTGTTATTAGTTCAGTATCTTGTAGAGTACGCTTATTTTTTCGCTTACTTTCGCCCTTTGCATGAAGTTAAAGGGCTCTCGCCAGAGATTGGAGCACATCTCTGTCGATAAACCCATCGCTTATTCCTCCTTTTTCATTCTTCTCTGAAATTGAGAAAATCATACCGTTCTCTTCAGTTTTCGGTCTTCTTTCCTTCTTTAACACAGGAATCTCTCCTGTCTCTCGATATTCCTTGAGAATCTGCTG
>WALJ01000199.1 GCA_015522885.1 Thermoplasmata archaeon | reverse complement strand
TCTCCGGACGATTTCGGAGAGAGCGGGGCTTTCGAGCTCATTCAGGCTATGCTTCAGCTTCATCCATCTCTTCAGTCTGTCTGCGCTCATACTTCTCTCGATGCTCTCTATGTCCGCGAATGCGTAGGGGTTCGGAAGTATCAGGATGTTGTCTCCTGTCCGCGCCTTCTTTTCCGAAATCGCGCTTCCACCGCGCTCTTCACGTTCTTTTATCGCTTTCAAGGTCAGGTATTGGGCCGCGACGATCGCGAACACCTCGCATTCCGGCCTCGAGAGCACGGCCTTCATTCTCTTCCACTGCGCTCTCTCCAGAGCGCTCAGTCCCAGCGACATTCTCCATATTCGGAGCCTTTCCTTTATACGGTATCCTATCATGGTATTACCTCATTAATAGGGACATAAAATTCTTTTTTCAAAAAATCGTGATAAAACAGGATAGCTGCGGCTAAGGAGAAATGAATATCGCTGGATTACAGAGAGTATTTGGGATGGGGGTATTTAAGGGTTTGGTGTAAACCGTTGATATCTGCCGGTATATTATAAACTTTTTAATGGTACCATACCGCTACATATACGTTTCACATACCCTTCTGATATGTTGCCCTTCGGAGAGTAACCTTTAAATCTTAGCTGTTTATAGCGCTCTTCCATCCTTTAAAAGCGGGGTATTTACATGAAGATGCCGAGAAAAGTCAAGAGATACTGTCCATACTGCGGAAAACATACGCTCCATGAGGTCGAGAGAGTCAAGAAGAAAAAGGCCAGCGAGCTTAAATGGGGCCAGAGAAGGTTCAGAAGGGTTACCGCAGGTTACAGAGGTTTTCCCAGACCGAAACCGGAGGGAAGGGAAAAGCCGACGAAAAGAGTGAATCTCAGATACAGATGCACGGAATGCGGAAAAGCTCACCAGCCTCCCGCGTTCAGAGCCAAGAAATTCGAACTTACGGAGTGATATCATGACCGGAAAATTTGTTAAAGTGAAGTGTCCGGACTGCGGAAACGAGCAGATAATCTTCGACAGGGCCGCTACCGTTGTCAAGTGTGCGGTGTGCGGCTCCGTAATCGCAGAGCCTCGGGGAGGGAAAGCCCTGATAAAAGGAGAGATTACGGAGGAAATGAAGTAATGAAGGGTGCAAAAGAATTTCCGGAGGAAGGAGAACTCGTGGTTGCCACCGTGACGAATGTCAGGGATTACGGTGCGTTCGTAAAACTCGAAGAATATCCGGGAAAAGAGGGATTCATACATGTTTCCGAGGTCACCACCGGGTGGGTTAAATACATAAGAGACCACATAAGGGAAGGACAGAAGATAGTCGGCAAAGTCATGCGGGTGAACAGAGATAGAAATCAGGTGGACATCTCCATAAAGAGAATAACCGACAATCAGAGAAGAATTAAAATGCAGCAGTGGAAGAACGAAATGAAGGCCGAAATGCTCATGGAAATGCTTGCAAAACGGCTCGGGAAGCCTACGGACGAGTGCTATAAGGAATTCGGCTACAAACTGATAAATGTGTTCGGAGGTATTTATCCTGCGTTCGAAGCCGCCGTTCTCGAGGAAAATGCGCTTGAAGAAGAAGGTTTCGAGGGAAATTGGATTAGGGATTTCAAAGCCATAGCGGCGGAGAATATAACACCTCCTTTCGTAACGATATCCGGCACTCTGGAGGTCAGTTCCGAAGCTCCGAACGGAGTTGAGATTGTAAAGGAAGCCCTGAAAAAGGCAAAGGAATCGGGGGAGAACATAGATGTCTACTATGTGGGTTCTCCGAAATACAGAATAAGAGTTATAGCGGAAGATTACAAAACAGCGGAAAAGATAATGAAAAATGCTGCAGATACAGCCATAGATTATGTGACGGAAGCCGGAGGACAGGGAGAGTTCCGCAGAAAGGAGGCTTAGATGCGCTCCGTGATGAAAAAATGCCCGGTTTGCGGTATTTATACAATGAAGGATGAATGCCCGAAATGCGGAGAAAGGACCGTTTCACCGCTGCCTCCGAGGTTTTCACCCGAAGACAGGTACGGAAAATACAGAAGAGCTCTGAAAAAGATGGGTGATTAGATGGACGATGTGGTCATAAAATTAAGGAAAGAACTGAAATTGGAGGATGTCACGCTGATAGAAGGTCTCCCCGGAGTGGGAAATGTCGGAAAACTTGCTGTGGACCACCTCATAAAAACCCTGAAACCCGAGCATTTTGCTGATATATACTCGAAACACCTGCCCCCTCAGGTACTTCTGGATGAAAAGGGCGTGGCTTCTCTCGTGTCTCAGAAACTGTATCACCACAGAAACAAAGAGAGCGATCTGGTTTTTCTTGCGGGAGAATATCAAGGTTCGACTCCCGAGGGGCAGTACGAGCTTGCCCATGCTCTGCTGGACTTCCTCTCTAAAAATTACGGTATAAATAAAATTTATACGCTCGGAGGCTACGGTCTCGGCAAGATGCTGGAAGAGCCCAGAGTGCTCGGGGCCGCGAGTTCCGAAGATATTGTCAATGCGTTCAAAAGCCACGGCGTAGTCTTCTCCGAAGGCGAGCCTTCGAACGGTATAGTGGGTGCAAGCGGCATACTCCTCGGTCTGGGCAAAGAATTCTTCGGAATAGACGGTGGGTGCCTGATGGGCGAAACCTCGGGATACATAGTGGATGCGAAGAGCGCTAGGAATGTTCTGCGCACACTCGCCGAGATAATAGGCATCGAAATAGACATGAAAGAACTTGAGATACGCTCGGAAGAGACGGAAGAGCTGCTCACAACACTGAAAGAGGCTGCCGAGCAGGAATTGTCCTCTGGGAACGAGGACCTGCGATACATCGGCTAATCGACCTTTATCGTGCTCTCACCGTTCTCATTCTCCCTCACGTTCAGCACCATGCTCCTGCTTTCTCCCATGACATCTATGTGGCTTATGAGGAATATCTGATGGAATCTGTTTGAAAGGGACTGGAGCGCTCTGAGTATGCTCTCTCTCCTTATGGGGTCCTGTGAGCCGAATATCTCGTCGAGAACCAGAAAGTTTATTCCGGAAGCTCCTCTGACTTTTACGACGACCTCGGATATTGCAAGCCTCAGACAGAGGTTCGCGAGGTCTTCTTCGCCCCCTGAGAACCTGCCTATCGGATAGGAACCGCCGACATCGATTATCCGGATGTTGTAGTCGTCGTCTATCTCTATTCCAGAGTATTTGCCGTCGGTCATGGAGCTGAAGAGATTTGACGCTATATCCTGGAGGGC
>WALJ01000198.1 GCA_015522885.1 Thermoplasmata archaeon | reverse complement strand
GATGCCAGAGCGGACGGCCCGCCTTCTCTGTTCGTCCTGGCGCCCAGAACGGAGTTAGCGTAGCTCACCGCGGATGATTCCGCCCATGCGATGTGCTCTCCGAACTTCGGCCTGCTGATGAAATAATATGGTGTGCATGTCAGAGACGGCTCTATTCCCATGGAAACATAGGCATCGAATATCCTGAGCTGCTTCTCGGCAAATGCCTTATCCACCCCCATAAGAGCCCATTTATCAAGGTCCATGCCTGCGGGGTTCATGGTCGTCTTTATACGTACTTTCCTGCCCTCCTCTTTCATGATTGCAGCATAATCTTCGATGAAATCGACACCCGCATCTCCTATCGTTTTATAGGACACACCGGAGACCTGAGCCGATATGACAGGGATGAGTTTTTCCGCATGATATATCTCACCCAGTGCCACTATGAGCTTCATTGCCTTTTCCACTGCCAGCCCTTCCTCCCCATCAAGCATTTTTTCCTGCTGCGCCGAGAGCCGCATCATCTCCCTCCTATGGCATCCAGAAGTCTTGTGATCAGCGGCGGGGCTATCTCCGACTTCATCTCCTTAATCAGAGCCCTGTAATACTTTATCTGCTCATCTGCCATTTCAAGGTCGTTCTCTATCTTCTTCTCATCCTCCTCAAGTTTTCTCATTTTCTCTATCAGAGATCTCCTTCGTTCCATGAGCCGTTCGATGCTTTCGGACATCGTGGTCTCTTCCGGCATTCACATCCCCCCACCGGGAAACATCCTTCTGGCATCCGTATCGCTCGGTATCTCCTGCCTTCCGGAGTATTCTCTGATTATCCTATCGATCTCATCGATCTTTCTTTTAACGGCCGTTTTTTTTCTTTTTACGGCAAAAAGCATCTTTTCCAGATCTCTCTTCGTTTTTTCCCATCTTTTGAGCTCTTCTATGGCTGTTATCACCCTCGTCATGCTCATTTGGCATCACCGACTATATGCATATGGGGGTATGCTATATTCACATCGCTCTCTTCGGAAAATCTCTTCAGTATTCCCTCGGTTATATCAGAATGTACTCTCGCCCTTTCATAGGATTTACAGGCGTATATGCCTTCCATCACCACACTCGAGTCAGCAAGGGTAACGGTGACCATGGGTTTTATGAGAAAACGGTTTGCTAATTCCGGGAAATCCGCCATCTTCATCACTTCCAGCCCCACGGTCTGCATCTCTTCCCCCACAACCTTCTTGATTTCTTCGAGTATTATCTTCTTTGCTTTTTCCTGATTGCTTTCGTATGTTACCGATACCTTTACGGAGTCCCAGATATACTGGCTCTGGGAAGTATAGTTCATGACCGAGCCGTCGAAGGCATTTCTGTTTGGGACCGAGATTATACGGCCTGTCAGGATATCACCATCTATCCAGTTGTTTATTTCCCTCAATTTCGTATGCATTATGGTTATATCCACAACATCTCCTTTTTTATCGTTTATCTGAATCCTATCCCCTATCCGAAACACTCTGGAATATGAGATGTACATCCATCCTATTGCGTTCAATATAGGCATCTGAAGTACATAAACAAAGGCCGCGCTCACCAGTCCGACACTGAGAGCGAGGTTCTGATACCCGCCGACATAGAAGACAACGGCCACAAAAACACTTATCCAGATGATATATGAAAGAAATCTCCACGACTCCTTCGCTGCTGCATATGTCTTGAAAAGTCTCGCTGCAAATACCCTGTAAAATGGGTGTATAAGCGAAAGCCACAGCTTTACGAAGGCTATGACTATGAATGCTGTAACCCCTCTGTCATATATGTAAATCCAGGACGGCTCGGTGATGTAGGCTGAGAGAAGTCCCATCTTCAGGAAGCTGAGGAAAAATGCGAAGAACATGATTACTGCCCAGAGGACGATTATAGCTTTATGTGTCTCCGCATCCTCGATTATATCTGTTTCGACTTCTTTAAGGCTGTGCGGTCCATCCATCACCCATGCATTCCTAGGGGTGATTTAAAATTAACTGAGAGGTGAGATTTCAAATAATAAAAAATAATTTCAAATGGGTTTTGTTCATTCCTTGTCGTCGAGGAGCGCATCTAGGTTTATGTCGTCAGAGCTCTCTTCGCCTTCTTCTCCGTTTGTGTTCCCTGTGCTATCCTCTTCGGTGTCGAAGTCCAGTTCCTCTCCTTCTTCCTCGGTCTCGCCGGCTTCGCCTTCTTCTTCGAGTTCGGGTATCTCCTCTTCTTCTCCGGCT
>WALJ01000197.1 GCA_015522885.1 Thermoplasmata archaeon | reverse complement strand
GCCACGACTAGGAGCGCTCCTAATACCGTTTTTTTCATTTATAGACCTCCTTAACCTCTGTTACCTTCCTTTTTTCTTCATACGGTTGAAATTCCCTTCCTCCGCCCTCGTAGAAATACCCGAAGAACTCCACATACTGGAGCCTCAGGGAGTGAACGAAGGAACCCATGGCCTGAAGGCCGGTGTTCGCTATGTGTCCCATTACGAACATCAGAGCCCCGACGAGCATGAATGCCGCCTGAACACTGATGACCCCGACAAGGCCGAACACTAACAGGAATGCACCGAGTATCTTGTACCTTTTCCTCGGTTTTTTAAGTGCTACAATACCGAATATCGCACCGAGACCTGCCAGAATAGCACACACCGGCATCAGGCTCTGAGATGCTGCCCCAACCACGAGTGAGGTGAGCATGTTTACGGTCAGGGCTATACCTGCCGTACCGAGTCCGAGAGCTAAAATTCTCGCATAGGAAAGGAAATTGCCTATGAATCCGGTTATCCCGAAGAAAGACAGGCCTTTTTCCTGAATTATGAGCATCACAAGACCTATGAGCAGGAGAACCCATGATATGAGATATGTATTTCCCGAGTAATCGAACCATTTGAAGAGCTTGCCGGATATCAGAATGAAACCTGCGGGCTGCAATACCCACCATGTTCCCTGAGCGAAAAGAGCTTCCCTCTTTTTGCCTTCCTTTATGTTCCGAGCAGCTCCGAGTATTAACCCCAGATTTATGTGTGCCAGACCTATCAGGAGCCCTATCACGAGCATGGTAATCGGATCTTTCATGGAATCAAGAAGGGACGGTACGCTTATGCCCACCAACTGAAAGAGATTCGGAGCCTGATCGCTGAAAGGCCCGAGATAACCCCCCTGCATAATACCGAATATAACCGTAGATATGCCGGCGAGGGTTGTAACTATCCCGAAGTGCTTCGTAGCTTCGTCCACCCTTCCCATTCCTCTGTATATTATCCAGCCTCCGAGGGTAATTATGACACCGTAGAGCGCATCCCCGAGCATGAGGCCGAAGTAGATTATGAATATCGGTGCGATTATAACGGTCGGGTCAATCTCATTGTATTTCGGCGGAGCGAACATCTTGGTGAGAAACTCGAAAGGCTTTGCCCACTTCGGGTTTGCCATCTTTACGGGCACATCTTCCTCTTCCTTCGGTTTATCGAAGAAAAGGAGGGCGTGGTTATCGGTTGCGGATTTCACCAGCTTCTCCAGTTCAGCAGATTTTTTCTCGGGAACCCAGCCCGATATCACATGCACCGATTCGGTTTTACCGAGGCTGGAAATGACATCGAACCTGTCCCTCATTATTTCCAGCTCTTCGGCAAGTGCCTCGAGCCTCTTTTTCCATTTCCTCGAAAGCTCCCGCATATCCTTTTTCAGGGTTCCAAGCTCTTTCTCCAGATTCAGAATCTCGTTTCTCAGGGCCCTATCCGCATCTTCCGGCCTTCCATTGAGCCCTTCCGTATCGAAGTCCTGAAATCCTGCTTTTCGGAGCGCCGAGTTCAGGGCATCCTCATCCCTTATGTAACACATGGCTATGACCGCATAGCGCTCTATCTCCTTTTTCTTGAAAAATAACTTTGAGTCCGCATAGGCCGTGGATAGCTTCGAAACTTCCTTTTCGAGCGTCTCTATGCTGCCGACTTCTCCGGCCCTCGCTACCACATATCCCCCTCTTCCGAGTAGAGATAGGTCTATATTCATGCCCAGCATCTTCTGAACATTCTCAAGCTGGGCCCTTTTCCTCCCCGTCTTCTCTATGAGCGCCTCGATTTTACCGGCAATACCCTCTGCCTTTTCCTCTACCGCAGTAAAAATCTCCTCGCCTTCCCTTTTAACTCCCTCCAGACCTTTTCTGGTAACCGGAATCTTCTCGGGAACCTTGGGAAAAATCATGTCCTTTATTCTCTCGACCCCGCTTTCCTCCGCAAGTTCAAAATCTGCCAGCATCTCCTCGGCCCTGAGAAGCATGGAACTTATTTCCCTCAATTCTGACGGCGAAGAGCTCTTTCTGACAAGGGACAGATACTTCTTTCCCGTATTCTGGACATCGGAAATCTCCATGATGCCATGTCGGTGCAGGTCGCTCAGAAGAGCATCCAGTCTGGAGTTCTCCACAATTATGTCGACCGAACTCATTCTGTCGGGATAAAACATCATTCTCCCTCAAAAAGCCTTGAAACGACAAAATCAACGGCTTTCTGTCTGTTCTCCTCCGCAAGCCTTCTTATTTCGACGAGCTTGATACTGCCCTCCGCCCTTATTCTTTCCGCCTCTTTTCTTGCTTTTTCGCCCTCAATCCTCTGTTTTTCCTCGTATTCTTTCTTCAGTTTGAAGAGTTCCGTATCCCTCTTCTTTTTGCTCTCTTCCTCGGCGCTCTTAACAGCGAGGGCTATATCTTTCTCTGCCTTTTCCACAGCATGGAGAGCCTTCTCCTCAGCATCTCTTATCCTTCGGAGAGCCTTTTCGGTCATCTCATTCACCACTATCCGATTTCGTGCCACCATACCATATTTCTATATAAAGTTTGAGCCGCAGTTCGAAAAAAAGATTTCCCACTATTGGGGAGTGAGGCACATTATAGTATGTTTTTATCATAGAATAGGATATCTCTGTATAATTCATGTTTTATTCGAGGTACGAATGCCATCAAAACCGCCGATTTCGTTAGCTCTCTGCGGTCATACCTCTCATTTGTGAGAAAACCTATCGCACCCTGCTTGTAACCTATGTCATCAACTCCGAAAAGCTCTTTCATGGCCTCGCTTATGCTCATACCTCCCTTGACAAGCTCTACGACACCTTTGGGATAGTAAAAACCGGGTCCGTGCCCTATTGTTATCCACCCTCTTTTATCGACAATCGCACAGTACTGCACATCGAAGTGCTTGCCATCTATTTCAAAAAGCCCCGCCTCTATGCCTATCCCGAGGTCCGCATCGCCTATGGCATTTCTCGCCCTGTTTACCGCTCCTTCCATGGTTTCATCACCGAAAGGCTGTTCCGAAACACCCGAATCCGCGGCAACGCCCTTCACATCAAGCCGCTCGTAGAACATCGAGAGCATCTCCTTCACCGCAGCGATTTTGTTCGGGTTTTCGGAGCCCATCCTTACCTTCAAAGGCCTCAGAAGTCTTCCTTCGCCGTCTATCTCTCCTTTTCGAATTCTGGTCGAGCTTATCGGAAGGAAGTCATCTGCGAGAACATGAGGGACTATGTGAATTTTCAGAGGCTTGAGCCCTTTTTCGGAGCGCAACTCGTTTATCTCATTCGCAGTCCTTACTGTCTCCCCCGATACGACTATGTCAGTGTATCTTTCACTCAGTATATCACCGTACCTGTCATTGAGCGGAAAAATCTTGTAATCCGCATATCCCTTCTCTTTGAAATAGGATTCGAGAGCCTTCTTTCTTCGCTCATAAGGAAGAACAGCCCTTCCGTTCCTGCTCGATATTGCAAAATCATCCGTCGTCAATCCGATGCACACGGGTTTTCCCAGAGAGAAAGCTCTCTCGAGGAGGGCTTTGTGACCCCTGTGCAGGTACTCAAATGTTCCTCCGACGCATATCATTTCATCATCTCATAAGCATCGCTATTATGATTATGGCAACGGTCACCGCGACCATGGCTCTCGTAACATACATTATCTTCTTTCTCTGCCTCAGCATTTGCTCCCATTTTTCCTCGCATTTCTTGGAACAGAAGTCCTGATCCGG
>WALJ01000196.1 GCA_015522885.1 Thermoplasmata archaeon | reverse complement strand
GATATATTCCTTGGACTTCGACGGAGGGATATTCATATCCGGAGAGAAGGATGGGAAAGCTTATGTCGCCGAGATTTCGAGTGATGGGGAGACGGTGGAACTCGTTATGGATACCGGTGTGATGACAAAAATAAAGTCATATGGGGACAGGGTCATAGTTGTAGGAGATTTTGAGGCGATGCCATATCTTGCGGTCATGGACAGGGACTTGAACATCATAGATGAGCATTTTGAAACAGAGGAGAAAGGATGGTTGGAAGATGTATGCACCATGGGAGAGCGCATAATAGCTGTCGGATACTCCATGGAAGATACGGGGGCGCTCACCCTGCTGCTGGAAAGAGATGATGCATAGGGCTTCATCCCGAAAGTTTTAATCGGATATTTCTTTTCTCATAAACCTTGGTCCAGACTTCCTTCGGAAGCCTTCTATCCATCATGCTTTCGGTTATTTCCGGAAACTGCGTGATGTCTATACGCACTCACAGAAGAATGAGCTCTAAGGCGGTACAGCAGGCAAACAGGAACATGGACATGCTTCAATAATAATCATAGCAGGAGCCGTGAAGGCACTGAAACCTCCGTGGAATGTGAATACCATGGGAAGACCAGCCCACAGGCCAGAGATTGTGGAGGCCGTGTTCAGCTCGATTAAAAGGAGGTGGGGGTGTAGGATAATTTTGTCCCAATGCCTCTTCCATCGGAAAAAACTGATTAATAGAGGTTCATTCTACGCCGTGCGAATCATAGTGTTCGGCGCGGGCGCTCTCGGCAGTCTCTTCGCAGCCCTTCTTTCCAGACAAAACGAGGTCTATATGGTCGGCAGGAGAGAACATGTGCTGATGGTTTCTACGAAAGGTCTCGATATCGAAGGGAATACCGAAGGCAATTTCAGCATCGCCGCCGGAGAGACCCTGAAAGAGAGCCCTTTTTACCCGAATTGGATAATTCTCACCGTTAAAGCGTATCAAACGGAAGAAGCGGGAAGAGAGATACTGGATGTTTTTCCCGAAGTCCCTGTCGTCTCATTTCAGAACGGAATAGAGAACGAACTCGTACTCAAGAACATGGGGATAAATGCCGTCGGAGGAGTAACATCCCATGGCGTAACATTTCTGGGCCCCGGGAAGATACTACATGCGGGAACAGGAAGAACCGCCATAGGAGAGATTGACAGCAGGAGTTCCATGAGAGTAAGAGCCCTCGCATACGTTCTTTCGGAGGCCGGAATACTGACAGAGGTAAGCGGCAATATCACGGGCGAGATATGGCTGAAAGCCGCGGTCAATGCGGTTATAAATCCCTTAACCGCCGTACTCGGCGTCAGGAACGGGGCTCTTATTTCAATTGACCCGCTCAGGAAGCTCGGAGATTCCATAGCTTCGGAATGCTCTGAAATTGCCGAAGCACACGGGATAGAAATGCCTTCGGACCCGAAAGACGAGTGGAAGACCGTTGCGGAGAGAACCGCAGAGAATATGTCGAGTGCTCTTCAAGACATAATAAACGGAAAAAGGACGGAGATAAGGGAGATAAACGGGGCATTCGTGAGAAAAGCCGAGGAAAAGGGCATTGATGCAATGTATAACAGGGCAATGATGAATATGGCGCTCGGAAAAGAAAAGATAAATAAAGAGCCGAACCGCACCAAGCTGAGAGTATATTAGCAAAATCACCGTTTTTTTCTTAGAACACAGATATACATCACATCCCCTTCGGGCATGTCCGTAAGATGGCCTCGGGCAAGAGCTCTCAAATGCTCATTTTCCAGCTTTTCCTCATAAAATTCGACATCTTCAGAGAGAAACCCATCTATGACTTCAACGGTCTCCTCTGGAGTGAAGGAGCACACACAGTATAGGAGCGCTCCCCCGTTCTTAACCCACTCTTTCGCCTCGTTAAGTATCGATAGCTGGATTTCCGGAAAATCCCCCGCATCCTCGATGTACTTTGCCTCGGGGTTCCTCCTTGCAGAGCCTACGCCCGTGCACGGAGCGTCCACGAAGACCGCATCGTATTCTCCTGCTGGTTTCCCGTCAAGAACCCTTATTTTTGCACCGTACTGCTCAGCCCTCCTCCTTAGTATGTGTCTCTTCTTCTCATCGATATCCCATGCATGGATTTCCGTCCTGTTTCCGGTGAAGGATGCCGTCGCTATTGTCTTAACTCCGTTGCCCGCGCAGTAGTCCAGTATCCGGTTCCCGAGGGATGCTGTTATTTTTGACACCAGCTGGCTGGACTCGTCCTGAACCTGTGCCTTCCCTTCCTTCACCGCACCGGAGTACCTCGCTCTGGAGTCACTTATTACGGCGCTCTCCAGTGCGGAATCCTCTGCCTTCATGCCCTCTTTCCTTAGAATATCCACGACCTCTTCCCTGTCGGAGAGATTGAAATTCACGCACAGAACGGTCTCCGGCTCCCTGTTGAGATGGTCCCTGAGTTCGGGAAATTCGGAATCAATGAGCTGCGCCATATATGGGGAGAAAGAATACCTTATCTCCGTATACCTGTCCTTCGGAACCGCTTTCTCGGCGCTCTCCCACTCGTCGGTGCTGTTCGCAAGTCTGACATATGTCTCGACCTTTTCGGGTAGCGAATAATGTTTTATTACGAAATCATACCATTTCTTCCAGCGCACGACATTGTGCACCATCCTCGCGACCTCCTCGCGCTCTTCGAGGCTCAGGCCGGATTTCGGGAGGGCGTCGCGCATCCTCGCCGCCATATTTCCCTTTTCAAGCCATTTTTCGATGACCTTCTCAGCGGTTTCCGATGTTCGTGACAAAGGGAGTTCACCCGGTGATTTTCTCGTCAATCATCTCTTTTATAAGTCCGGCGAGCTCTCCCGCTATCTTCCTGTTCATATTCTCCCCCAGCTGTGCGCTAGCCCTGTCGGGGTATCCTCTATAACCCTTCG
>WALJ01000195.1 GCA_015522885.1 Thermoplasmata archaeon | reverse complement strand
GGGTTTCTCCGGTGTCTGAAGGTTTTTCGATATGCTCTCGTTGCTCAATATCTCCTTTTCAAGCCTCAACTGTTCCAGAAGAGAATCCTTTGTGAGAACATTGTCACCTTTCGCAATTATCTGCACCATTTCCACACCCGCATAGTCATCCTGAATCTCAGCATACGCTCTGGACATCTCATCGTCCGGCATAAAGCTGTGAAAATCGGAGCTCATGCTCATCTGTGCCGCATAGTATCCGAAGAGCATGGTCAGTACCAGTATGGTCAGCACGACTTTTCCCGGGTTTCCGGCAACGACTTTGCCAAAGCTTTTCATCTTCATGCTATCAGAGAGAAATTCTTGGAAGTATATAACGATTTGCTCGAAATTTCTGTAAACTGTCAAAAAATGTTATGAATAGAAAATCAAAATGAGAAAAATAGTAAATTTTAAGTACCTCTTATCCATTTGTGTCATGTGAAGCCGAACACGACGGATATGGAAGTCATGACAGCCTACCTGAGAAATCCGACAACCACAACAGAGGAAATCTCGGATGTTCTTGAAATGAGCAAATGGACAGTTGCAAAATCCAGAAAAAGGCTGGCCGAGTCCGGAATTCTGAGTTTCATATGGGTTCCGGATTTCAGAGCGATAGGGGCGGAACTGCTTTTCTCGGGGTTCGGTTCGGTAAAAACAGGCGACACGAAAAAGAGCGAAAACATACTTCCCGACACACTCTTTTTCTCCTCTTTCGAGGATATCAAGGGAGTTGGCATAGGAATGGCCAGAGACTACACTCAATTCTACGAGGAAGTGATGGACTTCTCGGAGACAGCGCGGGATTTGGATGCAGAGAGATACGGACTTACCATCCTTCCGATGGGAATAACGGACATCTGGAGGCTTGTGGATTTCTACCCCCTGATATCTTCGGAGTATGGGATAGAAGTACCTGAAATAGTGAAACCTCATGTAGATGAAGCATACTCCTTCAGAGAAGGAGAGAAGGAAGTTTATGCCGAACTCGTGGAACATCCAGAGTGGTCCGGAGAAAAGATTGCCGAAAAACTGGGCACAAGCAGGCAGAGAGTTCTGAGGCTCAGGGAGAAATTCGAAAAAGAAGGGGCCTACAGAAAGAAAGCAGTGGTAAACCTTCGGAAAATAGGATATGAGGTCATGCTCTTTGTCTCATGGAGGATGAGAGCGGATGTTTACAGAAGAATGATTGAAGAGATAGACAAATATCCCCTGTACCCAATAATATTCGGAGCCAGCACACCGATACAGGGGATTGCCATTGCCGTGTTCAAGAACTTCAGAAAGAGCAGGGAAATAACCGCACAACTGTCTTCATGGGCAAATCCGGAGAAAAACATCATGGGTGAGCCGGACATACTATTTCTTTCTATACCCGACACGGTATTCGGCAGATACTTCCATTTCGGAAGGGCTGTAAAGAGAGTATTAAATATATGATTCCATAATTAAAGCTGTGGGTTTTGTACGACAACAGGAAGATTTTAAATACCATGAACCTGAAAGAGATACAGGTGAGGGCATGAATGAAAAGGACCTTAGATTAGAAGAGGCTTTATCGAGCCAAGTGGGTGTGGATGGGAACGATTACATCTTCACGACAAAGCAGGTATTCATGGTGAGGGTGAACCTTGTTATACTGAAACTTCTGCTGGAAAATAGAAAGAAAAGAGGAGTGGCCGTGGTTCTGGACAGACCTTACGGCTATCTGGCGCATTTACTCTCCTTACACAGGGTGGACCAGACAAACCTTTCCTATATAGATACGGTTGCTAGGTTTTCAGGTGATTCCGTTATAGATAATCCGAAAAAAGTGGTATACACGGATGGGCCGTTCCATGTCGAACTGCTTATGAATGCATTTTCTGACGGATATGAGGATGACTTTAAGACAAAAGCCATTGAGATGGAGGATGTGGATTTCATACTTATAGATAATGTGGCATCCGCCCTCACATATAACACAATGGAAGCGATGGAAACCTGTCTCAAAACCCTGAAGGAGCTTTCTGACAAACACAATATCCTGATCGTGATGGGGGTAGACCCCCATGCACACAGGGCTCTTTATGGCCTTCTTAAATCGGAAATAAAAAATGAGATAAAGATAGAAGAGAGGTGGTTGCATGGATGAAGTTTCGGAAAAAACATGGAAAAATGAGGAAGAAAATGAAGAATTGAGGGAAAATGAGATGGTCAGAGTGGCTTCCGGAATCCCCGGACTTGACGATATGATAGAAGGGGGGTTTCCATTCCCTTCGGTGGTACTCGTTGCGGGAAGTGCCGGAACAGGTAAAACGACATTTTCTCTGCAGTTTCTGTTTGCAGGTGCCGAGCAGGACGAACAGGGCCTGTTTTTTACTACTCTGAGCGAGCCGACACATTGGATGCTCCAATACTCTTCGAATTTCAGCTTCGTAAAAAAGGAGTACTTCGGAAATCTCATACAATATGTGGACCTCGGCTCCATGCTCAACAGACCAGTGGATGAGATACTTAGATATATAAACGAGAAAATAGCGGAGACGATGCCTCAGAGGATAGTGATAGACCCCGTCACCATAATAGGAAATATAATAAAAGATGACTACAGAAAATTCCTTTTCGACCTTACCAATTCCCTCAAAAGCTGGCAGGCTGTCTCCTTACTAACCGGAGAAGTAAGACCCGGAGAAATGTATCCGGTGGAGGTCTCCTATGCGGCCGATTCGGTGATTCTGCTGTCTCTGAAAGCCGAAGGAAACGCCAGAAGAAAATACCTCGAGATACTGAAGATGAGAGGGACAGACCACAGAACTGGTGCGTATCCGGTGAGCATAACCAGAGAAGACGGGTTTGTGGTTCTGAGAACGAGGTTCTAGAGAGCGCAATCCACTCATTTCGAAATTGAATGGTAGGCTCTATTAAGAAAGTTATGTCGAAGCCTATAAATACTATGTTGCTAAGAAGGAGGTAGGTACAGAAATGAATGAGCGAGACCTTAAACTGGAAGCGGCTCTGGCAAGCCAGCTGGGTGTAGACGGAAACGACTACATCTTTACCACAAAGCGCGTATTCTTGGTGAGAATAAATCTGGTTATACTAAAACTTCTCCTGGAAGACAAGAAAAAAAGAGGTATTACAGTGGTTCTGGACAGACCCCATGGATACCTGACACATCTCCTGACCCTGCATAAAGTCGACCAGACCAATCTATTGTATGCAGACACGGTAACGAAGCTCTCAAGTAGTGTTCCCATCGAAATTCAAGAGAATGTCATATACACAAACGGACCTTTTCATCTTGACCTTCTATTGAATCTTTTTTTGGATGGACAAATCGATGATTCTCAGACAGCAAAAACGGATTTGGACGATATTGATTTCATACTTATTGACAATATTGCTACAGCTCTGGCATATAATACCATGACATCTGTTGAAAATTTCCTTCGTACTCTTAGAGAGCTAATCTCCACAAAAAATATTCTTTTTGTTGCTGGGATAGATGCTGATGCACATAAAACCCTGTACTGGCTTCTGAAAAGATATATAACAAATGAAATTAAAATTGAGGAGAGGTGGTTGCATGGCTAAAAATGATGGCAAAATATTAGAAGATGAAAAGGAAAAAGCGGAAGAAAGCTCTGAAACAGGGATTTTCAGGATACCCTCGGGCATCTCAGGTCTTGATGACATGATTGAAGGTGGATTTCCCTTTCCCTCGGTTATCCTTATAGCTGGAGGTGCTGGAACAGGAAAGACAACGTTCTCTCTCCAGTTTCTTTTTGCCGGTGCGGAAAAAGGAGAAGAGGGTTTGTTCTTCACCACCCTCAGCGAACCGACCCAGTGGATGCTGAGGTATTCGTCCAACTTTAACTTTGTAAAAAAGGAATATTTTAATAGATTAATAAAATATGTGGATCTGGGCTCAAAACTGAATGAGCCGATAGACGAAGTTATCGAATACATAAATGATAAAATAGCTGAGACAATGCCGCAGAGAATTGTGATAGACCCTGTCACCGTCATTGGTAACATCGTAAAAGGAAATTACAGGAAGTTCCTCTTCGATCTCACGAATTCTCTGAAAAACTGGCAGGCGGTTACGGTCCTCACCGGCGAGGTCAGCCCCGGAGAAATGTATCCGGTGGAGGTCTCCTATGCGGCCGATTCGGTGATTCTGCTGTCTCTGAAAGCCGAGGGAAACGCCAGAAGAAAGTACCTCGAAATACTGAAGATGAGAGGGACAGACCACAGAACTGGTGCGTATCCGGTGAGCATAACCAGAGAAGACGGGTTTGTCGTTCTGAGAACGAGGTTCTAGAACTTGTAACCTATGTTTCTCAGGAATTCCCTTCTTTTCTTCACATCATCCTCTTTCTCTATGCCTGCAGGCCGCTCCCCGTCTATGACACCAAGGATTCCTCTGCCTCTTTCGTTTTCAGCCACTATGACCGATATTTTGTTGGCTGTCGCCGCGAATATGCCGCAGACCTCGGGAACCTGTTTTATCGCTCTGAGGACATTTATCGGGTATGCATCCTTCAGAAAGACCATGAAACTGTGACCCGCTCCGATGTTCAGAGCGTTTTTAGCCGCAAGCCTCTTCAGTTCTTCGTCGTTTCCCTCAACTCTCACCAGTCTGTCCGCAGATGCCTCGCAGAACGCTATCCCGAACTTCGCCTGCGGTACCGTGTTAGCTATCGCTTCATAGATGTCCTCTGCGCTCTTTATGAAGTGGGTCTGCCCGATTATCACATTCATATCATCGGGTTTCTCGATATCAATCTCCTTCAGGTTCATGACGGGCTATTGAAAAGAAGGATTAAAAGATTGCGCTACAGCTTCAGCTTATAACCGCAGCCACAGGATATCTTATTCCCCTCTATTTTGAGCTTTCCGCTGCATTTCGGGCATCTCGCCGCATCTACAAATTCTTCGAGCCATGCCTGTGCAACATCCTCATTCTCCTCTTCGAGTATCTTTTCAAGGATTTCGCGGAGTTCGGGTGTTTTTGCCAGAGCCTTCAGAGAGCTGTAATCCGTCTTTCTCTTTTTGATGACGATTCTTGATGTGGCTGCGCCGACTGCCATTCCCGCAATCAAGCCCCCTATGTGCGCAGTGTGTGCTATGTTGTCCCCCGGAGAAACGAAGGCGTAGGCGCTCTCCGTTACCAGAAATATAAGAGCTGCAAGATAAACAGGGGTTCTCGTGAGGAATATCGGACCGAGGAACATAGGAATCTCGTCTCTCGGATAAAGGGCTACAAGAGCGCCCATCAGGCCTGAGATTGCCCCGGAAGCGCCGAGCGCGGGGATGTTTTTCGGGTATGAGAGAACCGCGTATAGGATTGAAGCGCCTACGGCGGATATCAGATAAACGATGACAACCTTTCTCGAGCCTGCCTTTATTTCAAGAGGAAAACCGAGAAGGAACAGAAAGATGAGGTTCATCAGTATGTGCATCGGTGCTGTGTGGAGAAACGCGGCTGTTATCGAGGTGTAAAATCTGCTTCCCGTAAGGTCTGTCGGAAAGAACACGAGGTCGGAAACAACAGGGTAAAAGCTGGTCTTCCAGTGGAAGTAAAGCACTATGACAACCGAGAATAGGACTATGTTAGCAAGAACAAGGGATATCGTGGCCCTTTTATTTGTTATCAAAGGATAGGCCGAGAAAAAAAGCATTATAAGAATTAAAATGATGGAAAGAGTTTCCATATCACAGAAATTCCTTTATCGTCTTCGCCAGCCTGTCCGTGCCTTCCTTTATCTCTTCATCCGATGAATATGTAAAGTTGAGGCGCATGGCGTTCGTTACGCTCCTGTCCGGATAGAAAGCCTCACCGATGACATACGCTATCCCGTTCTCTATTGCCCTCGGAAACATCTTCATTGTGTTTACCCGCTCGGGAACCCAGACCCAGAGGAACATTCCGCCTTCCGGTTTCGTCCATGTTACCCCTTCGGGCATCTTGTCCTCGAGCATATCCAGCATAAGGTCCCTTTTGTGTGAATATAGTTTCTTTATCTCCGGTATGTGCCTTTCGACAAGGCCGGAATCGAATGCTTCGGCGATGATGTGCTGTGCCAAGGTATTGGTGCACAGGTCGGTGGCCTGCTTGGCTATGACGAACTTCCACACAACCTCTTTATCCGCGATGACCCAGCCAGTTCTCAGACCCGGGGCCATTATCTTGGATATCGTGCCGAAATATATCACCCTTCCGTCTCTGTCCAGAGCCTTCAGAGTGGGTATGTCCTCGCCTGCGTATCTCAATTCCCCGTAAGGGTCGTCTTCCACGACAAAAACATCGAAGCTTTCGGCGATTTCTAGAAGGTGCTTTCTCCTCTCGAGGCTCATCGTAACGCCGGACGGGTTCTGGAATGTCGGAATAGTATATATGAAAGGAGCGATTTTTCCATCCTCTCTGAGTTTTTTCATGGTCTTCTCCAGAAGTTCGGTGTCCATTCCCTCCTCATCCATCTTTACACCCAGCATCTCCCCTTCATACGGTCTGAAAGCGCTCAACGCCGCAAGATATGTAGGTGCTTCGACTATGGCCGTTCTGCCGGGCTCGATGAATATTTTCGCAAGAAGGTCCAGAGCCTGCTGGGAGCCGCTCATTATGGCAATATTGTTTTTATCCACCTTCATTCCCCTCTTTTCCACCATCCTTTTCGCAATCGCCTCCCTCAGAACATCCGCTCCCTCGGTCGTCCCGTACTGGAGAGCGCTCTTCCCTCTCTCTCTAAGAACCTTTTCCGTTATTCCCACAAGCCCGTCAACCGGAAATGTCTCGGGATTCGGGAGTCCGCCTCCAAACGAAATCACGCCGGGAACACTGGCATACTTCAGAAGTTCCCTTATCTCGGATGCCTTCATTCGTTTGGTTCTTCTGGAGAGTAATTTGGATATATCTACCACGTAATCACCTCGCCTGCATCCGACACTGATGTTTAAAGTTTGTGCCTTACAGGCTTCGGCGTTTGTAGAATCATAGGGAAAAACCTATATGCGGTTGCCTATGCTCTTTCGTGGACAGAAGAAAAAACCTTCTATGGCTGGCGGTTGCAGTTGCAATCATCGGCACAGCATCGCTTTACCTGCTCTCGGCATCACTGGAGCATGAGGACACGGGCAGCGGGGAAGCATCTCTCAGCGTGAAGACCGTTCTGGACAAACCGTCGGATTACCTGAACAGGGAAGTGCAGGTCGAAGGGAACATAAGCGGCATTAGAAACTACACGAACTCCACGGTCTTTTACCTCAAAGATGGAAATTACTCCCTCACCTGCATTTCATACGAGAACATAACGGTGAAGGAGGGGAGCGCTCTAATCACGGGAAAACTGGTTTACAACGAGAAATGGGGGAATTACGAGTTCGTGGTAAAAAAAGTGGAATATGGATAGTGAAGGAGAATCATTCCTCAAGCTCTTTCAGTTTCATAAGTAAAAGTGCGACCTCTTTTCCTTTCGGCGTAAGGGAATATATGACGCTCCTTTTCTCGTCCTGCATGACTTTTCTTGTTATAAGTCCTTCAGCAGTAAGTTCTTTGAGAATTCTCGTTGTAGTGGCTGGATATTTGGTGAGTTTTGCCAGCTTTCCGAAATTCATCTTTCCATTCTCAAGCAGAGCTAGTAGGAATTTGTCACAATCCTTCTTAGATAGGAGCTTTAGCAGGCTCATGTGCGGGAATATCTCTTCTAGGATTTGAGTTTATTAGGAATAAAAGTATCTACTAAGATTAAGAATATGTATAGTAGAAAGTTATTTATAGTATACTATCTATTGAGCAAGTGGTGCCACCATGACAAACGAATCAGAAATAGAATATATGCACAGAAAGCCGCAAAAGACAGCCAAACCGATTCTTGCAGGAGTCTTTCTTCTGCTTTGGATATTCGGGCTCCTACTAATAGCTCTTTTGCTAGCCTTAACCATTATTGGTCTACTATGTTGGCCAATAATCGGAATCCAGATACTCTTCTCTCTAATCGGTGCTGTCTTCTGTTTCGAAAGAAAACACTATGACTTTGCCCTAATAAGCTCTCTGATAAGCATAAACATACTATCGCTTATCCTGATAGTCTTATCTAAAGAGGAATTTAGGGACTAGACCGGAAAATATCTGGTAATCTCAGGGCAAAGATATTTATAAACCCTTTTCATTTTTATCTTATAAATGAGCCAGCCCCCACACCCACGCAGGCACGAAATAAACTCTCTTACCCTTTATTTCCTCCGCTTTAAGGACGTTCTTAGTTATCACTATCCCATAGGGAGCGCCGAATCTGTCCATGAACTTCAGAAGAGGTCTGACATCATCCCTCGCTACTCTGTTCTGATACTTTATTTCAACGGGAATCGGCGGCTTTGAAGGGATTATCAGGTCAACTTCGTTCTTGTTCTTGTCTCTCCAGAAATAGTCCCCCGCAAACAGAGATTCCACATACTGCCCTATTATTCGGTCCCTGAGTTCGCTCTTCGAATATCGCAGGGCAGCCATGGCAAGAGAGGGGTGCACCACATGAATCTTCTTGTTCTTTCTCATCCTCTTCGCAGGACTGCCAGAGTAATTCTGTGATATCTTTAAGAGAAAGGATGAACGGAGATAGAAGATATAGTTCTGGGCGGTCTCGTAGTTTATATTGAGGGCATCCGCAAGCGACCTTATGTTGAATATTCCGGAGGTGTTCTCGCACACATACAGAAACACGTCGTATAGTATGTTCCTCATCCGTATATCGAATATTCGGGGTATATCCCTGTATATTATCTTCTTCACAACGAGTTCTTCTATGTATTTCTGGATTATCTCTTCATCCTCTTCATCCGCCATCTCTGGAAAAGCGCCTTTAAATACATAATTCCTGAAGAACTCTTCCATCTCCTCCTTTTTCGGCAGAAGTTTATGATATTCATTTTTTACGGTCTCAAAGTCAAATTTTTCTATTTTTTTCGCATTTGTCTCCAAACCGCTCATGCCTAGAAATTCCGAAAAACTCAGGGTATCGAGCTTCAGCACTATTATTCTCCCAGCAAGGCTCTCCTTCGCTTTTGTTATCTCAAGCGACTCGGAGCCAGAGACGATGAACTTTAGCCCCTTTGTATCGTAATATCTTTTCAGCACGCCCTCCCAGTCCGGAACATAATGCACCTCATCCAGAAATATGTATTTCGCTGATATGCTGTTAATAAAGTAATCTATGACATATACCAGCACCTCTTTTTTCTGTGTCTCTTCTTCGTCGAAGGAGAAGAATGCGGGATTATCCAGCTCTTTCATCATCTGCCTCATAAGCGTGGTCTTGCCTGTCCTTCTGAGACCCACAATGCCAATTATCTGTCTTTTTTCAATCCATTTCTTTACCTCTTCATAGAGCTCTCTTTTGAATCTCGGAACCTCTATCTCCTCGCGCTTTAACTGCTGGTTGTATTCATAGATTAGCCTTACGATGTATTCCTCGTCCATGTAACCGGATTATTTTCCTACTTTATAACGGTTGCGGTAGTGTTATTTTCCAACTTTAACCCTGTTGCAATAGTGTTATTTTCTAGTTATCACCCTTCTTATATAGTCGCCGACCTAAGGAAGGGCATCTGTCCCGCAATATAAGTTAACAAAGTTAGGTCGGCGACTGCTGGTCAAAGACATCATTAGTTTAGAAACTTATGTCTCTGACTATAATCTCCTTCCTGAACTTCCCGAACCTCCCCTCGATTATCGCCTCTCTCGCGCTTTCCATCACTCTCTGCGTGAACCTCAGATTATGTATGGAAAGCAGGCGCATCGCGAGCATCTCTTTCTCCTTGAACAGGTGCCTTATGTACGACCTCGTGTAGTTCTTACAGACATAGCAGTCGCATCCATCTTCCAGAGGTTTCATATCG
>WALJ01000194.1 GCA_015522885.1 Thermoplasmata archaeon | reverse complement strand
CTCAAGGAAAAGAAATGAGATAAATTCGTTCATAGCCAGAAGATTTGAAGACATATGCAGAGATGCTATCAGAATTCAGGGATGGCCATTTGTAGGAAGGTGGTGGGGAGCGCATATGGAAGACGGCATAAAAAAAGAGGAAGAGATAGATATCGTTGCCCTCAACGAAAAGAAGAACGAGATCCTCTTCGGAGAGGTCAAGTGGAGGAACAGACCGATAGGATGCGCTGTTCTTGATGAGCTGTTAAAGAAAAAAGATTTGGTGCGGTGGAACAATGAGGATAGGAAAGAGAGATTCCTGATAGTGTCGAAGTCCGGTTTCACCAAGAAATGCTTGGAAAGAATGGAATCCGAACGTATAACGCACTGGGATTTGGGGGATGTGGAGGGAATGGTGGGATAGAGCATTCAGAGTTCTTGCCAAACTGGATTGCAAGCATCCCGATAAACACAACAAGAGAACAGCCCTTAACGATGTCAAGAGAGAGGTCTCGGATGACGAAAGAGAAGCACTGGAAGAACTGGAGCGCATCGAGAAGAGGATTGAAAAAATAGAAGGAGGGCAGTGGGCCAGAATACCTGACGAGGAGTATTGGCCTACTGAGAAAGCCTCCGAAGAAGCTTCCGTGCCATTCAAAAGACCCTCTCCCCCAGTTTCCATGGACTTCAATCTGGGGCCGTTCTGAGCCGTCCGACATGCGCCTTCCTGTACCAACATGCTTAAATAAAAGGCCGAAAAGTGTACCAACTTTCTTATAAGTATCCGAGATATAGGTGGCTGTGGAGGCAGAACATGCTCGCAAAAAACAGGAAAGAAAAAGGCGCGAACGGCGCCGTGAAAAAGCCGGAAAAACCCCGGATAGCTCGGTTTATGCCGGTTGTACTGGTTTTGATGATGCTCGGCTCCACAGTCCTTATCGGTATCGGAAGCTCCGACGAGCTCTATACCGATTCTCCCGAAATAGAGAAAATGAGCGTTTCCGCTGAGATAGACAACAACTATGCGGTGACCGAGATAAGCGAGGTCCTGTGGAATCCCTACGATGCGGCGGTATCGGCGACCTTCAGCTTCGAGATACCGGAAAAGGCGTTCATCTCGAACTTCTCGATGACGGTGAACGGAGAGATCACCTATGCGAAGATAGTCTCGAAAGAGCAGGGGCAGGAAGAATTTCAGGAGGCTGTGATGAACGGCACGAACGCAGGCCTTGTGGAATCCTACGGGAAGAATATCTTCTCGTATTCGGTGAGCCTTTCCGCCTATGAAAGGATGGGAATATGCCTGAGATACGAGGAATTCCTTGAAAAAAGCCTCGGAGGCTACGAATACAGGGTTCCTATGGCGGATTCCGGGATATACTACTTTGTCGGGGACTTCTCGGTGAACATACACCTCGAATCGGGAATCGTGATAAGCTCTGCGGATGTGGAGAACTATCCGGCCACCTTGAATTGGGTCTCTCCCAAGGAACTCGAGGTCTCATACGAATATGCTTCAACCTATGACGAATGCGCCTCCGGTTGCATAATGCCTTTCGACGACTTTATCCTCAATTACGAACTCGAAAGCCTGCCTGCTAACGGAAGGATGTTGAACTATCTGGATGGGAATGAGGGCTATTTCATGCACATATTCTCACCTCAGAGAAGCGACATAGGCGGAAAATCCATGCCGAAGGACATAATATTCGTTCTGGACAAATCCGGCTCGATGAGCGGCGAGAAGATAGAGCAGCTGAAGGACGCTTTTTCCGAGATAATATGGCAGCTGCCTGAGCAGGATAACTTCAATATAATCCTCTTTGACAGTCAGATAAGCATATACAGTGACGGGCTTCTCTCGGCAAGCGAGGAAAACAGAACCGAGGCGGTGAATTATATCAACAACATAGTGGCGGGAGGAAGCACCAACATAAACGATGCGATGACCACCGCACTCGGAATGTTCGAAATATCGGAGACAAGAATGCCCATAGTTGTGATGCTCACGGACGGACTGCCGACCTCGGGTGTCACGAACACGGCGGCCATAAGAGAGAATGTTCTGGATGCGAACGATGCAAGGGTTTCCGTATTCTGCCTCGGCTTCGGCTACGATGTGGACTTCGATTTCCTGAAAGCAATGGCGCTCGAGAACGGAGGGATTGCCATGAGGATATACGAGGGGCAGGATGCGGGCGAGCAGATAACGAATTTCTACGACACGATATCCACACCTCTCCTGAGAGGCCTGAACTTTGCATACTCGGAAGGCACCTATGAAATATATCCGACCCATGTCGAACAGCTCTTCGAGGGCACCGAGGTCGTGGTTGTCGGGAAATACTCCGGAGAGATGGAAGAGATAAAATCCACGGTCACCGCCACTTCATGGGAAGGCACGAAGACATTCGAAGAGAGCTTCCCTCTGAACGACAGCACGGACTACGGTTTCATACCCAGATTCTGGGCCTATGCGAAGATAAGGCACCTCCTCGACGATATAGCCGTGAACGGTGAGGAGCCCTCTCTGGTAGACAATATCACCTCCCTTGCTCTGGACTACGGCTTTGTAACTCCGTACACCTCACTGCTTGTGAAACCGACCATAGACGGGGGCGGAGATTATCCCGCAGACGGTTCCAAGGATTCCAACGGATACACGGTCCCCGGTTACTCTAATTCTACTGACAGCAATTGGATATCGCCTGTGCCTGGGAGCGGGAGCACTTCGCCGCCGCCAAACGGAGCGCCTTCCGGTGGTACGAAAGGACCGCTGAACCTTCCAGCTCCAGACATCGCTCCCGCACAGTCGGAAAGCTCCTCATTGCCTATCGGAGGAATTGCGCAGATAGTCCTCCTGCTCGTTGGAACCGCCCTCGCCATAGTCGGATACACGAAGATACAGAGGTACCGGCTTCTGGAGCAGGAAAAGAGGGAGATGATATACAACCACATACAGGAGCATCCGGGAGAGCATTTCAGGGCGATACAGAGGGCCCTCGGAATGGAGGTCGGTGTGCTGTCCCACCACATAAACAAGCTTGAGAAGGGAAATTACATAAGGTCGAGACAGGACGGGATGTATAGGCGCTTCTATCCGATGAACTCGAAGATAGACCTGAAACTGATACTCAGCGATGTGGAAAAACGGATTTTATCGTGGGTAAAGAAGCACCCCGGAACATCCCAGAGAGACATAGCGGATAACCTGAAAATCTCGAGGAAGGTGGTGAATTACCACCTGAAAATCCTTAATGACGGGGGATTCGTGAGAATCGTGAAGGACGGGAGAAAGACCCTCTCGTATCCGAACAGAGACGACATATAAAAACGGTATCCGCCTCTGTTCCTCGCGCCCCACCGAGAGCGCATAAACACTTTTTCTTTTCATCTTTTCCTGTGTCAGCAAACCATTTATAGCGCTCCTCCCTCGCCTTCTCTGTGAAATCATCCCCTTCCCTGAAGGCAATCGCTCTCTTCGTCATCATCTGGGCGCTCATAACAATGGCCGTGAGCCTCCCGTACATCTCCATGGGGCCGGAGGAAAAGGCGCCGGACCTGCAGTTGAAAGGCGGAGGAGGGACAGGTGTGGCGGAAGGCTCCGGAGACATCCTGTCCACCCTCTACATGGCATTCGTCGGCATCCTTGTCATCCTCTCTGTCATTTATGCCGTGATGTCATTTCTTCACAAAGATTCGCAGATATTGAAGGAGATTGCCGCCGGATTCATAGTTATGCTGGTTCTCGGAGGAATAATAGTACTCGCACAGTATCTCTCGGACAGCTCGGAACCCGGAGTCACTCAGAGCGCAAACAGGACCGGAGAAGCGGGAAATGCCAATGTAACTACGACGGAGAAGCCTGCGGGAGCTCTCCAGTACTCGGTCATAGCGATTGGCATGGTTCTCGCTGCGGTCATAGCCGTCAAAATGGCCTTTGCTCTGCGCTCCAAAAAGACCCTTAAAGTGGAGGATCGGGGTGAGGAACTGATAAAAAAGATAAATGCGGCTATGAACGAGCTCGAAGGCGGTAAAAAGGTCCAAGAAGTTATAATTAGAGCATACGAGGAGATGTGCAGGGTTCTCGGGAAGAGCGGTGTGAAGGACAGGGACTCTTTCACTCCCCGTGAGTTCGAAAAAGAGATAATACGGCAGATGGACATAGACCCGGAGCCTGTGGCGAGGCTCACCGGGCTTTTTGAGGAGGCAAAGTACAGCTCACATCCCATAGATGATTCCAAGAGAAGGGACGCGATAAGAGCACTAAAGGACCTGAAAAAAGAGGTTGAAGAGTATCAGACATTCACAGTTTCTAGCGGATATGAAGATAAAAGGAACGGAAAAACCGTGGGAAGAGGGGGAGAACTATGAGCGAGTGGAAAAAAGCCGTCGAGACAGAGCCGGAGCCGTATGATGCGGGCGTGGTGAGGAATGCAATAGTTGCGGCCATCGTTTTCGTGGCGATACTCTCTGTTTTTCTGGCGATGTGGGCGAATTACAGCGGCATTCTCAGATACTCCCTGATTGTTTTTGCCGTTTCCACCGTGATTCTCATACCTGCATACTTCCTTTTCCAGAACTCGGCCCTGTCCATTCTTCCTCCCAGAGAAGAGCCTTCGTACCGGCTGAAAGGCGAGGGTGACGAGCTTGCGACTCTGGTAAAAAGGAGCTTTTCGGGGTACAGAGCAAGTCAGGCAATGCTCGAGGAAGCCCTGAGAGAGATAATGATGAAGAGAATCTCGGTAAGAAGAAGGATGAGCCGCAAGGACATCGAAGACAGGATTTCGGATTTCAGCGGAGCCCTGAATCTGGTCGGAGATGAAGAGCTTGCCAGACTGCTGATAGAGAAAAAGAGGCTCGGGGGAAAGAGAATATTCATAATCAGGCCGTCAAAGGCATACAGAGAAAAGATTGAAAGAATAATAAAGAAAATGGAGGAATGGAATTGAAAACAGACGAAATATCCGAAAAATCGAGAATGGTGATTGAGGAAGTGGAAAAAGGGATAGTCGGAAAAAGAGAGGTCCTCGAAAAGGCAATGGCATCGATACTTGCCAGCGGCCACATACTCTTCGAGGACTATCCGGGACTTGCAAAAACCATGATGGCCCGCGGCCTCTCTTCGGCCCTCGGCTGTGCGTTCCGCAGGATACAGTTCACGCCCGACCTTCTTCCGGCGGACATAACAGGCACCTACATATTCGACAGAAACTCCGGCGATTTCAAGCTCGTAAAAGGGCCGATATTCACGAACGTGCTGCTTGCGGACGAGATAAACAGGGCCCCGCCGAAGACACAGTCGGCACTCCTCGAAGCCATGCAGGAAGGCCAGACGACGATGGAAGGCACCACATACAGGCTTCCGCAGCCGTTCATAGTGATGGCAACTCAGAACCCGATAGAATACGAGGGAACATACCCGCTCCCCGAGGCCCAGATGGACCGCTTTCTCATAAGGCTGGAGATGGGTTATCCTTCGAAGAAAGAGGAGATAGAGATACTCAGGCGCAGAAAACTGAGAAAGAAAGACGATTTCAATGCCGGCAAGGTCATCGATACCGATACCCTTCTGGAAATGCAGCGCTCCATAGAGGATGTGCATCTGGACGACTCCATGAGGGATTACATCGTTGAAATCGTGAGAAGGACAAGGGAAGACCCGCAGGTCGATGTCGGTTCCAGCCCGAGAGGCTCGCTTGCGATAATGAAGCTGTCCATGACCTATGCCGCAATACACGGCAGGGACTATGTGATACCCGACGATGTCAAGGCCATAGCCGTCGAAGCCCTATCCCACAGAATTCTTCTGAAGCCCGGTCCTTGGATAAAAGGTGTGAAGACAAGCAGCATAATACGGGATATCATCGAGAAAGCTCCTGTTCCTAAAGTGAAGTGAATGCGCACCGAGAGAGCCTCGTTTTCCTACCTTCTATTTGCGTTCTTCGTCATCCTCGGCATGCTTTCGGGAGCATGGGCCTTCTTCATCCTTGCAGGAATAACCGCATCGATGCTCGTAATCTCATCCACAATGGCTCCTTCCGACATAGAAATCCGAGGAAAAAGAGAGCTCAGCGACGACAAAGCCTATGAGGACGGCGAGATAAAGGTAAAGCTCAGGATACGCAACAGGGGCGGGGGAACGATGTTCCGGGTTATGGATTCGATACCGGAGGATGCGGAGCTCAGCGGTGAGAGCGGCAGGATCGCATATCTCGGAAGGGGAAAGGGCATGGTTTTGAAGTACTCCGTGAGATTTCCTCTGAAGGGAAAATATG
>WALJ01000193.1 GCA_015522885.1 Thermoplasmata archaeon | reverse complement strand
CCCCGGATATCTCAGACTTCCGAAACAGACCCCGGAAACTGGACATTTCTCGGATGGCAAAGTACATATCTTCCTGACGATACCGCCGTCTGGTCGCACAATCCATGGGATGGCTTTGAAAATGTGACTCTGAGCATCTACAACTACACTGACAGTGCCGGAAACACGGGTGCTCTCCATTCGTGGAGTTTCAGAACCGGAGATTTCAGAACTCCCCGGATAAAAGAAGTTCTACCCCATCAATTTGAGACAGATGTCTCTCAAAACATGGATGTAAAGGTAGTGTTCGAGGAGAGCATGAATACTGACATTGTGCCTCAAATATCCTGTTTAGATGGCAACATAACAATGAACTGGACATTTCTCGGATGGGAGAGCACATATGTGCCCCATGATACGGCGGTATGGGGGCACGATAACTGGAGTTCGGATAGCGAGATAAGCCTGAGAATCTCAAATTATAGTGACTTATCCGAGATAACCCCATCCCAGGGTATTTTCGTATATCTATATGAGAACTATTCATTCAGTCTTTCCGGTGTCGTCGAATCGGATGTGTCAAAAACTCTGTATCCCGGGTGGAATGCCGTAGCTTATCCTTTCCTCGATAACTCCACTGTCGGAGATGTGTTCGCTTCCATATCCCTCCATTATGATGAGGTAACGACATATGAAGGCGATAATGAAACCTCTCTGAACAATTCAGAGATAATGACACCTGGAAAAGCCTACTGGGTAAATGTTGATAGCAAATGCCTATGGTCTGTTTCCGCATATTCTCTTCTGGAGCTGGAGAGCATATTCCCGAAATTTGCGTGGAAATACGAGAATGGCAGCTCGGGAAATGTTCAGAACAGCTTGATCTCCGGTTGCGGTTATGATGAAAACTTTCCGGGGGTGATGATATTTTCGGATCTGGTTAAAATCGGAGGCAGCGAAATAAAAAATTCTTATGCTGGAATATATATTGAAGACGCATCACCCGTTCTATCCGACAACAGCATCCATAGAGCGCACTACGGCATCATATCGAAAGACGCATCGCCAATATTGTCTAAAAATGATATATATAACAATAAGGAGGGCGGGATATGCATTTATGGGGGTTTTCCCATTCTGTCTTCTAACACGGTGTCTTTCAACAGCAGGAACGGGATATGCATATTTAACTCCACTACTATCCTTGATTCCAATACGATAGACTCCAATAACGGTGGGGGTATTTTGACCTTTAATTCCACCACATTCGTACGTTCTTCATCCATAAAACACAATGAGAGGGCAATAGATTCGGAGTCTTCTAATATAACCATATACGGAAACACCTTCAGTGGAAATCAAATAGGAATATATTCCTCATTATCCGAAATCGACATTAGAGCAAACGACTTTTCGCTCAACAAATATGATGTCAAGATGCAAAACGGGACTTTCGGGAGGATAGAAAACAATTCCATGTCCTCGTCTGAAAGATATCACATATCCTGTGAAAACGGTTCATCGCCGAGGATATATGGAAATGTCATAATCTCCGGAGACTCAGGGATATATGTCTCCAATTCGGACCCGATAATAGAAAAGAACATAATAGGACAAAACAAGGGAAGCGGCATACATCTGCAGAAAGGTTCTGTTTCCCGGATAAAAAACAATGTCATAACAGATAACGGCTGGGCAGGAGTCTATGTAGACAGTTCTTCCCCAATAATCGAAAACAATACGCTTTCCACGAATGATTTCGGTATAGCTTCCTTCAATGCAACTCTGGAAATAAGAAACGATAGCATAACAAACAACAGGTGGTACGGATTGTCTTTTATTTATTCAAAGGCCAATGTTGAAAACACGGTTCTCTCAAAGAATAAATGGTACGGCATACTTACCAGCTACTCAACTTTTACAATGCAGAATGTCAGTATATCCGACAGCACATATCAGTTATATCTCACCCATGGTTCCAGAGGTACCTCTATTAATTCAACCCTCGACCAAGAGAAATCCCATCTCGATGCAAACTCCATGCTCTATGTTAAATACTTTTTGAACCTCTATGCCAATGACAGTTTCGGAAATCTCATAAGTAATGCGACATATACAATAAAAGACAAGGATGGCTATGTCATCAACAGTGGGAAGATTCATTACGGAAAGGCGCTCTACATTCCTCTTACCGCATATGTGCGGACCTTTGCAGGCACAATGGATATCCAGAACCCATATGAGTTGACTATTTCCAAAGCCGGTGAATATTTCAACAGAACCTTTTTCCTGAATTCCACCGTAACCGAGAATTTCTCTTTCCAAGCTGAGACTTATTCGGTGAAGGAAGACTGCGGAAGGACCTATCTTTTTAGCGTTTATGACTGGGTTCCGAGGATTGAGAACGCCACTTTCTATGTCAACGGAACATTCTATACGGGCTTTGAACTGAATAACGGAAGTTTTTTCATCAATCCGCTGAAGGATTGGAACGGAGATGCCAGAATAACGATAATTGAAAAGAAGGGCAATAAAACCATCGGACATTACATAACTATTGTTCATGTAGTGCCGGTTAACGACCCCCCCCGACTGGAAGGAGAGAATCCGACATATTCATCAAGCAAGGAGACCGTGTTCAAAATAACATATGTGGACCCAGAGAACAGCCTACCTTTATATGTAAGAGTCGTAATAAACGGAAAAGCTCACGATATGGTACCTGAATATCCGCAGGATTACAATACCGCCGATGGGAAGATATATGAGTACAAGGCAAAGCTTTCGGACGGCACATACACATATTACTTTATCTGTAGCGACGGGGAAAATGAGACATCCACGAAAGAAATGGAATTAACGGTAAGACAGGCGTTCAGCCTCCCCATGTGGGCCGTTTACGCCTTACTTCTCCTCGGGATACTTGTGGTACTATATGTTGCGGTGAAAATACGGAGGCTGAAAAGAGCGGCAGGTATGGAGACGGACTCCGTAATGACTGAAAAAGCGGCTGAAAAAGCGGAGAAAAAGCCATCTGAGATTACATCTCCCGCGAGCGTAAGAAGAACTATGTGGAGAAGAAAGAGAAGTTCGGGCATAGATATGAGAGATATTGGCGTAAATAAATCTCCGCTGGATGTTGAGAGCAAGATAGACCGTGAATCGGTGGTGAACGGCACACCCATCTCGGCGGTTGTAACGGAAGAAAAGAAAGGTTCGGAGAAAGAAATCTTATACCCTTCCGCAGAGACTCATAATAATGTTAAAGAAGAGGAAATTAAGAAGAAATACGGGCGCTCGAGCTATATAGAAATGCAGAAAAAGCACAGGAAGCTCAGAGTACTGCTGGAGGACCGCGAGAAGTATGCGACACTACATCCCGAACCGGAAAAGGGTGAAGAGGTATCGACCGCCAATGATAGTGTGGATGATATACTCAAGGCTCTGAAAGGCGACGAATGATGATAGGTTTCATTGTTAATCCGATTGCGGGAATGGGAGGAAAGGTCGGACTCAAAGGTACCGACGGAGTTCTTGAAGAAGCGAGAAAAAGAGGTGCCAATGAGATTTCCGGTGAAATAGCGAGAAAGTTTCTGAAAAATCTGCGATGCAAACCGTTTTTTCTGACAGCAAACGGGAAGATGGGAGAAACTCTGCTTACAGAATCCGGGTTCGGGTATGAGGTCGTTTATCATACAGCAGAACCGACAAATGCCGAAGACAGCAAGGAAGCGGCCGTAAGGATGCAACAAAAAGGAGCCGAACTGATTGTTTTTGTCGGCGGAGACGGGACCGCAAGGGATATCTCTTCCGTAATAGGTATGAAAATTCCGATACTGGGAATTCCATCCGGAGTCAAGATGTATTCCTCGTGTTTCGCTCTGAATCCCGAATCGGGTGCCGAACTTCTCTGCGAGTTCATAGAAAAGAGGCACTCCTTGAAGGAAGCGGATATTCTGGACATAGACGAAGATGCCTACAGAAACGGAGAGTTCAGGGTTAAACTTTATTCTCATGCGCTGATACCCCATGTAAGGGATTTCGTTCAGGCAGGCAAACAGGAGTATTTCGAAGGGGATGAGGAGGGTGCAAAGGAAGAGATTGCCGAGTATCTCGTAGAGAATATGGAAAAAGATGTTCTGTACATCATCGGTGCCGGAACCACCACGGCTAGGATTGCAAAAAAAATGGGAGCTGGAAAGACGATGCTGGGTGTGGATGCATATTATAACGGTGAGCCTGTAGGCAGGGACCTGAATGAGAAAAGTATCCTAAAAATCCTTGAAGACTATGAAAAAGCTAGGATCATCGTCAGTCCGATAGGAGCGCAGGGGTTCATATTCGGGAGAGGAAATCAGCAGATGAGCGCCGAAGTCATTCGTAAGATCGGAGTGAAAAGTGTTATTGTTATAGCCACACCTCAAAAATTGAGAGAAACCCGAGTTTTGCATGTTTATACGGGAGACGAAGAACTTGATGCGGATTTCAAAGGCCATATCCGAGTACTGACAGGCTATGGCAGGTACAGGATGGTCAGGGTTGTCTGAACTCGGCAAAGTTAATTAACAAGTGCCGGAATCCGGAAGAGGATGAATATATTCACAGGTGTGCTTATTCTGGCGATTTGTGTCGTACTCGGCATTATAACCTACCGCTTTTCCTTGCTAACGGCGGACGGCTCCTTAGCTGCAGCCATAGTCGGACTGATTATCGGGTTGATAAACCCTTCATGGCTCATACTTCTCTTTTCATTTCTCATAGCAGGCGTTATTGTCACGAGGTACAGGTTCGGAGAAAAAGAGGGCAAAGGAGTGCAGGAAGGGAGAAAAGGAGAGAGAGGGTGGCAGAATGTCCTCTCTACCGGCTCCGTACCTCTCTTCATCGCAATTCTTTCCTTAAATGGTATTGATTCCGGAATATCAAGCGCTCTCTTCATGGTGGCCATAGCGACCGCAGCTTCGGATACTCTCGCAAGTGAGATGGGCGTCCTCTCAAACAGAACATATCTTATAACGAACTTCAGGAGTGTAAAAGCGGGAACAAACGGCGGTGTTTCGGCATACGGCACACTGTGGGCGCTCATCGGCGCATTTGTAACATCCGTATTCGGCGGCCTTTTCCTTACCTACTTCTCTGAGACACCATATTCGGCGGACATTTACTATCTGATTATCCCCGGAATATTCGGGTTTTTAGGCTGTGTCATAGACAGTATTCTGGGTGCAACACTGGAAAACCGTGAAATCATAGGGAAAGGCAGCGTGAATTTTCTCTCCGCTCTCTTTGCGGTCATGCTCGTCTATCCTTTTCTCTGAGCCTTGCATTCGATGCCGCTTCATGTGCTCTCCTTGTAGGTTCGGGTATCCTGTATCTCATGAACTTCTTTGTTATTTCCAGTGACTTGTCGAGACCTATCATATTTCCCGGCGAGACATAAACAGGATTTCTGGCCTTTCCGCCGAGGAGCGCGTATGCAAGCTTCTCGCCATTTAGGATGACCTCTCCTGTTTTTTTGTCAATCCAATTCACATCACCGCACAAAAGGCTCTTAGCGACCCCGATGCTCGGGATTCTCGCCTTGATTCCGACAAAAGACGCGAGGCCCAGATGTTTCGGGTGCAGAATTCCGTTCCCGTCCACCATCAAAGCTTCGATATCCCTTTCCGATTCTTCGATAGCCGCGAGAATTGGCGGCCCTTCCCTGTATGAAAGATATGTGGGGATGTATGGAAAGCTGACTTTGGTTTCGAAGACTTCGTCCCATAGATGCATACCATGGATGTCGAAAGTGGAAAGTCCCACATAAGCCTTCTGCTCCAGATATCCGATATCCGCTCCTGTTATAGTCTCAAAATCCCTGTCTTGGAGGGATATTGAGGAGCGCATCTCTTCCTGCTCCTTTCTCAGTCTTTTAAGGATGCCGGGGATGTGAAAACTGTCGAAGATCTCCGCTCTTGCCTTTCCATCTGCAATCTCGATTTCTTTTTCCACCCTTTTATCGATGATGCTCATATCCGATTTCACAACCCGCCATACAGGCGCATCTATGGATTCCAGCATGGAATATACCGCCCTTACGGCTCTTCTATCTCCAAGGGCATCCGCAATATCTACAAGCCTCGCTATTTTCCCCTCAGGTATCTGATTTACCGCATCTTCGAGCTCTTTCCTGAATTCTAACCCATGATCTTCCATAATGCCTCTTTCCAGAGAGAATAAGCTCTTTCAATATCCACATCAAGGAGGAGACGCTCGAAATCGGATATTCCTATGTGTTTTCCGCCTACTCTTCCTATTCTCAGAGCGCCGTTCACGGTGTTCTCAAACCGGTCCTTTTTCTCTTCGGGAACTTCGACCAGCCATCTGGACGGGGATTCCGAGAAGAGCTTCACATCCGCCCTCGCTTTGCCGATTCTTCCTATATCTATATCCGCTCCGATGTTCCCTCCGAAGCACATCTCCCCAAGTGCGACCGCTGTACCTCCTTCGCTTATGTCATGTGCCGCGAGAACAAGACCTTTTTCCATAGCGCCCAGCAGTGCCTCCGCATTTTTCCGCAGGCCCCTGGAATCAACCTTCGGGACTGTTGCGGTCTTTCCTCCGGCAATCTCGTAATAGATGCTTCCGCCCATCTCCGCACCGGTGCTTCCGACAATGTAGATATGGCTGTTTTCTCTCTTGAAATCGGAGGTGACTCTCTTTCTGATATCTGCCATAATCCCGATGCCCATTATAGTGGGGGTCGGTGGTATGGCTCCTGCAGGGCTTTCGTTGTAGAAGCTGACATTTCCCGAAGCATACGGAAGTCCGAGAGATTTTCCCGCCTCTCCGAGCGCTTTTATGGACTCTCTGAACTCCCAGAACCTGTGAGCTTCCTCGGGATTTCCGAAATTGAGACAGTCGGAAAGCGAATGCGGTCTTGCCCCGACAGAAACGAGACCCCTGTATGCCTCGTCCACGGCATTCCATGCGCCCCAGTAGGGATTGATTTCAGATATTCTGGGAGAAATTCCCGTCGATATCGCAAGACCTTTCCACGACTCCTCTCTCGGTTTTATCAGAGATGCATCTCCGTGAGTTTCGTGTCCTATTCTGCCCTGCATTGGAGTTAGCACACTTGAACCTCTCACCTGATGGTCATACTGCCTTATCACCCATTCCTTGGATGCTATATTCGGGTGCGTAAGTACCTTCAGGAGCACTTTTTCGTAATTCTCGGGTTCTTCGGGTATATTTTCCTCAATTTTCCTCTTCGGTTTTGCATATCTTCTCCTGTAAACCGGGCCTGCAGTGTAGAAGTTCAGGTCAAGGTCTATTACCTCGATTCCAGTGTATCTTACCCTTATCCCGTTCCCTTTAACAGCCTTTCCGATGGGATTGGCGAGAACGTCCCATTTATCGAATATTTTCAGCACCTTATCCACGCTTTCCGGTTTGACGACAAGCATCATCCTTTCCTGAGATTCCGATATCCATATCTCCCACGGGGCCATATCCTCCTCTTTGAGGGGTACGCTGTCGAGCTCCACCTCGGCCCCGAGTCCCGCGGCAAGTGCCATCTCACCCACACAACTTGAGAGTCCTCCGCCTCCCAGGTCCTTCATTCCTTCGACAAGTCCGAACTCATTCGCTTCAAAGCATGCATGGAACAGCGGTTCCTCGGTTATGGGGTCTCCGAGCTGCACCGCTCCTCTCGATTCTTCCTCCGAATCCTCATGAAGCGTGAGAGATGCGAATGTTACACCGTGAATCCCGTCTCTCCCCGTTCTTCCGCCTGCAAGGATGAACACATCTCCGGCCTGCCCGACCCTGCTGTGCAGTATCCTGTCTTTTCTGACGATTCCGACCGAGCCGACATTTACAAGAGGGTTTCCGGTGTATCCTTCATGAAAATAGGTTATTCCTGCCACCGTAGGTATGCCCATCCTGTTTCCGTAGTCCCTGATTCCCGCAACAACTCCCGAGAACAGGTATCTCGGATGCTTCACGCCCTTCGGGATTTCCCTGTAATCTGTATCGAGATTTCCGAAGAACAGAGGGTCTATCAGGGCTATGGGCTGCGCTCCCATGCACGCTATATCTCTGAGGATTCCACCCACGCCCGTGGCGGCACCGCCGTAGGGTTCTATGGCCGAAGGATGATTATGGGATTCTATGGCAACCGCATAGGCATATTCGTCATCGAAGTTCATCAGGCCCGCATCTTCGTTCGCTATGAATTCCCTGTTTTTGAGGGAAAATATGCGCTCTTTGAGCAGGGCTTTCGAACTTTTGTAGCAGGAGTGTTCGGACCATGCCTGACCTATGGCCTGAAGCTCCGCATCAGTGGGATTTCTTCCGAGTTTTTTGAAGTGATCCCTCACTTTCTTCATCTCGTCAACGGAGAGCGCAAGACCCATTTCCTCGCTTATCGCCTTCAGTTCCTCATCACCTGCGCCTTGGAGAACAACATCGTACAGTTCGAACGGTGCATCCTTTTTCAGGTATCTCTCCATCTCACTCCCTCTTCGCTTCCACGGTGTACTTGTGTATCACCGGGTTTGCCAGGAGCTTTCTGCACATTTCCTTTCCCATATCAACGGCCTTCTCTTCATCGCTCTCGTCAAGCTCAATCTCAAAGACCTTTACGCTCCTCACCTTTTTGACCTCGAAACCTAAAAGGTCCAGAGCCTTTTTCGTATTCTCACCTTCGGGGTCAGCAACGCCTTTTTTGAGCTCAATCCTGACTTCAAGTAATGTCATGCCTCACCCTAAACGCAGGATGGTTTTAAGGGTATCGTTATCCGAAGAAATCTTCCTCTTCTTCCCTCACCTTCTCAGGACTATCTGCCGCAGCGTATGCTTCCAGCGGCTCTTTGTTCAGTATCAGAAACTGCTCCCCCCATCCGAACTTGGACATTATCCTTTCCGCCTGTTCCCTGAAACCGAGTATGTGGAGCGCTCCCGCAAAGGCCTCCGCCGTGCTGAGCCTGTAGGGTTTCCCGTAGTTTATCGGGTTGGCAGCGAGAAGCACGGGCAATCTTCTGGATATATGTCTTCTTGTCCGGAAATAACTCCTTTCCTCTCTGTTCCATGAGGAATCGACAGCGGATATTCCCTTCAAAAGCGCCGTCTTCCTGTCCCCCTTCCAGAGCACATCCTCCACGAACGGGTTAAGGAGTATGGAACCGGAAGGCAATCTGCCGATG
>WALJ01000192.1 GCA_015522885.1 Thermoplasmata archaeon | reverse complement strand
TGGGAATTCTTTACGGCATCTCCGCATTCTTCGCAGTACTCGGGCTTTTTAACCCGGGAGCCGTGATATTTCAAGGGGTAGAGCCATACTCGGGGCTGGGTCAGGAGATATGGGGGCTCGATGAGGCACCTCTTTATACAATCTACACCTTCTATGTCCTGATAGCAGCACTTGCATTCATAGGGATAATGGAGTACAAATATATGAAAACAGACATGAAAATAATAAAGGACCAGATAATCCTTTCTCTTATCGGTTTCTTTCTGGCGGTGGTTCTCGTAACGGCAAGCTCCCTCATCCCTACTCTTTACGGTCAGTCTTCTTACCCCCTGACAACGATATCGTTCACCCTCTTCTCGCTCTTCGTCCTATACACCATCCTGAGATACAGGACATTTCTCGTATCCCCAGGAGATTCTTCAGGGACAGATGAAAAAGGCATCTTTATCATGGACAGGAGGAAAGCCGAGGAAAGGTTTGCGAGTTCCGTAAAGAGGAGCGTACCGGGCATAGCGTTCGTGTTCGAAGACCCGGAAGGGTTCAGAAAAAGGCACGGTCTGAGGGACATACCGGTTTTTCAGATAACGGAAGAAGCGGGAAAGGACAGACTGAACCCTCTTAAGGAGGAGCACAGAGAGATGATGAAGTTCATAATCCTCTCCTTCGGTGAACGGGCAAAAAGCCCCGTGATACTGCTGAACATAAAGAAAGCCGTGGAAGCGCTCGCTTCACCCGAAGAGTACAAGAAAATCGTAAAAGACCTGAAAGCGCTGGCGGAATCCACGGAGGGAACCTTTATTGTGGCGGAATAAGCGAAAAATAACTGTACTCTACATTTGTTGGGATGCTTGCAATCCAGCTTGGCAAGAACTCCGGACACTCTATCCCACCATTCCCTCCACATCCCCCAAATCCCAGTGCAGTATATGCTCGGATTCCATTCTTTCCAAGCATTTCTTGGTGAAACCGGACTTCGATACTATCAGGAATCTCTCTTTCCTATCTTTATTGTGCCACCGCACCAAATCCTTTTTCTTTAACATCTCATCAAGAACAGCGCATCCTATCGGTCTGTTCCTCCACTTGACCTCTCCGAAGAGGATCTCGTTCTTCTTTTCGTTGAGGCCTACCACATCTATCTCATCCCCTTTTCTGTTCCACCACGAGCCGACCTTTTCATAGTCTTTTTTCAGGAGTTCTCGCACCATGTCCTCAAATTTCCTGCCAACATAGGCGGAGAAATCCCTCTTTATCCGCCGATATAATTCTTCGTACTTCTCGGCCTCTCTGAGATGGATGTTGGGAAAGAGGTATCTGAACCAGAAATCTACGAACTCATCCTTTATCACATACCTGCTCTTTTTGGAGCGAGGTCCTTCTGTTATCGGATACTTTCTGGCGAGAAGTTCAAGACCGATGAGATAGTTCAGATATCTCGGCAGTGTGGTGCTGGATATATGGGCGTAGTCCGCTATCTCGGTATATGTTCTCTTTCCTCTGGCAACCGCCTCCAGAACAGAGAAATACGCCCTGTGCTCACCTCCGAATTCCTGAAGCAGAAGATCATAAGGCTCCGAGCTGAGTGGTGCGTACTTCGGTATCACCAGATCCCTCCACACCTCTTCCGATGTTTTTATCCTGTATTGGGGGAGCAGGGTGTAGTACTTCGGATACCCGCCGAACATCGAGTATATCTCTATTTTCCCGCTAATATCCATATCAAGCCATCCGAAAATATCCCTCATCGGCAGAGGAGGCAGAGACCACAACTCGGTAGCTCTTCCGAAAAGAGGCGATTTCCTATCCTCGAAGATTCTCTTCATCATCCCAACATAAGAGCCGACCGCTATGAGCATCCCAGTGCGCTCTTCTTCGTCGAGAACCTTCTGCAGTGTGGTGAAAAACGAGGGGTCAACCCTTGAGAAATTCTGAAATTCATCTATGACGACGACAGAATATTTTTCTAGAACATTCCTAATAAACGATTCCCACGAGGTAAATACGAAGCCTTCTCCAAGTTCCTCTGACCAGCCTTCGAGTAGGACCTCACCTCTCTTTTCCTCGACAAAGAAGTATACGGAGTTTTTCTTATCCTTTATGAACTCCTGTATCAGCCTAGTCTTTCCTACCCTCCTTCTTCCGACAACTATCAAAAAGGGCGGAGGGGTAAGACTTACGAGTTTTTCCAACTTTTTAAGTTCTTTCTTCCGGTCTATGAAAACTATCGACATAGGAATCATTCCCGAAATGATAGCTTAGTATTTATAGGTTTCGGGAGGGTTTATAGTCGCCGACCTAACTTTGTTAACTTATATTGCGGGGCAGATGCCCTTCCTTAGCTCGCTTCGCCCTCTTTCAGAAGGCTAGCTCAGGAGAATTCCTCCATAATTCTCCTTCGTGACTACCAGTCAGAGACGTCATTAGTTTAGAAAGTTATGTCTCTGACTATATATTCTGCGCATTATCGAAAAGATTTCGAACAGTAGGAAATCTTTTCGGGACTGCAGGGGGAGCTGAAAGTGCAATTCCTCGGGCAGAGAGCATCTCTTCAATATGGTTCAGGTCCCAACGCATTATTCCTTTCGAGTCCATTCTTTCGATGCTTCTCCGCTCTCCGTGAAAACCATTAAAACCCTATGTGATTTACCCCTGTGCTTCACGATTTGCTGCTTCAGCTTACAGTTGTGCTCATTCAAGCGGTAGGAGCGCTCTGGCTTGCCATACCCGCTCTCATAGCCAATCCCTCGGCGGTGATATTCGGCGGCGGGACACCGATTGATTTCGGAAGAAAATTCTATGACGGAAAAAGGATACTGGGCGACGGAAAGACATGGAAGGGGCTCATAGGCGGGGGAGCCGCAGGGGCATTCATCGGAGTTATCCAGCAGTTGATAGCCCTCAACATAGGAAGCCCGTACTTTCCCCCGTTTTCCGGCGATGCCGTGACAGCCGTCCTGATAGTGACAATCCTGGGTTATGGAGCCCTTATCGGCGATGCAGCGGGAAGCTTCATAAAGCGCAGACTTGGTATGGGGCGAGGAGACAGGGCGTTCCTGCTCGACCAGCTCACATTCCTCGTAGTTGCGCTCCTCTTCGTTTTCTTCGCATTCCCGTTCCTCTTTTTTACCTATTTCTGGAACGTTCCAGCTCTGATAACGCTCTTCGTTCTGACGCCGATACTTCACAGAATAGTTAATATAATCGGATACAGAATGGGGAAGAAAGATGTCCCGTGGTGATGCAATGCTTGAGGAAAAGCTCAAAGAAAGGCTGAAAGAGGTAAAAGCGATAGAGTTCGGGGAATTCACCCTCCGCTCGGGTAAAAAGAGTCATTACTATGTTGACCTGAAAAAGGCGACATGCGACCCCTCGGCACTTGAGATGATGGCGGATGCCGTTATCGAAAAGATGCCAAAAAATATCGACAGGATAGCCGGACTTGAACTCGGCTCGGTGCCCATAGCCGCCGTTGTCTCAGTTAAGACCCGGATACCGATGATAATCGTGAGAAAGGAAAAGAAGGACTACGGAACCGGAAAAAGGATAGAAGGCCCACTCAAAGAGGGAGAAAACGTCATGATAATAGAGGATACCACCACCACGGGAGGGCAGATAGTAAAGGCAGTTAATGCGATAAGGGGTGCGGGAGGCATTGTGGATGAGGCCATAGTTGTAGTCAACAGAGAGGAAGGAGCGGACGAAGCCCTAAAAGCGGAGAATGCGGAGCTCATATCGGTTCTGAAAGCGGGAGACATTCTGGAGAAATAGAAATGCCGGAAGAAGGGGTCTTCGGAGCGCCTAAAAAGGTCATGAACCTCATAGCACTTCTGGCAATATTCTCGTTCATCGGCGTTCTGATACTCGAATCCGTAACCCTCATAGCAGGAGTTCCGGTCGTTCTGGACGGGATAGAGAACCCCAGGGTTTCCACGCAATCCGATATCATAGTCCCTTATTCCGGGTGCAACGAGAGCGATGCTATTTCTTCGTTCGAGATAGAACCCACCGTGAATGGCACCTTCCATCTTCTGAACAATCACATCATTTTCATGCCATCCGAAGGCCTAAGTGATGGGAAAGAGTACACGGTCACATACGGATGCCCCGAGGAAAAGAAATCCCTGAGCTTCACAGCCGAAAAACCCAAGAGGCTGGACTACACCCTGATTACCGGGTTCGGCGACAGCATAGTCATAGCTTTCAACATGGATGTCAATCATACGGACATAGACAGGAACATCTCTTTCGAACCGTGGCTTTCGTTCTCCGACAACTGGTACGGTAACACGCTTGTAATAGACCCGGAGAGCCCGATATATACGAGTTACGACCTGAAAATAGGCGGAAATACCACCGTCGGCGGAAAGAATTACACAGTGAATTTCAAGACCACATACTACACGAACTACGGAGCCTTCGACATGCTGGGCTACCATTCGATTCCGGAGAAGGAGTCCACATGGCTTTATGTCCTGATACCGCCCGGCCTACCGTTTCCGATAGCCAGAATATACGGCGACAGCTTTGTGGGGTACTACCTGTTCATAGTCTCGGCGATACTCCTCTCTCTGGGATACATCTTCGTAAAGGAAGGAAAGAAGATAATAAAAAGTTCCGCTGAGTCTCTCGGCAAGCTGAGCCTGAAGATTCCAGCAGACAACAGCCTTTTCGAGATATCCGCCCTATTCCTCGCAACAATAAGCTTTTCAGTAATCTTTTATTATCTCATAATGCTCTTCAACCAGAACCCAACCGTGCCCCAGTTCGGCAGAATGCCCATGTGGGAACAGCTTTACGAGTTCGCAAGGGCGGGAGTCTGGGAGGAGGTGATAAGCAGAATACCCTTCATAGGTCTCATCCTGTTGCTCATACATGTGATAAGAGGAAAAAGGAATGCACCGATTTACCGCTATATATTAGGCGGAGGCTTTAAAACCGACAGAACCGTTCTGATTCTGATATTCATTTGCGGTTTCATGTTCGGCTTCGTCCACATGCTCGGAGGCTGGGATGTCTTCAAGATACTCCCGGCGATGGTCGGAGGTCTAGCGATGGGCTATCTGTACACTAAGTGGGGTATATGGGCCTCCATAACCATGCACTTCGCAACAGATTATCTCTCGATGCCTTCCCGGCTCTTCAATTCTTTCTTTCTCGATGCCGTCATCAATCTCTTCCTCTTTGCCGGGATATTCATCGGGCTGTACTTCTTCTACCTCTATTCCAAGGCCTTCGTGCTCCATATAACTAAAAAGAGCGCAGCGGGTTCAGAGACAGGATATTATGCAGCGCCTCCGCAGAGCGCATATCCGCCATATCCACCGCAGGCCGGACACCAGCATCCCTATCCGTATCAGCAGTACCCTCAGCAGCCGGAAACCGAAATCCCATATGCGCAGTATCCCTACAGATGCTATATATGCGGCAACACGGAGGCCGAGTACATAGGGAACGGACTGCTCAAATGCACCCGATGCGGAGCCTTATCCAGAATACCGCCGTATCTCCCGCCGCCTATGGTCTGATTCTGCTGGGTGTTCTGGGGAATGGTATGGCATCCTTCACATTATCTATTCCCGATATCCATGCGACCACTCTTTCCACTCCGAGCCCGTATCCTGAGTGCGGCACGGAGCCGTACCTCCTCGTGTCGAAGTAGAACTCGTAATTCTTCGGGTCTTCACCATCTTTTTCGAGATATTTTTTCATCTCTTCTATGCTGGTATCTCGCTCGGAGCCCCCGATTATCTCTCCGTATCCCTCAGGGGCAAGCATATCGAAGCATTTGGCAACCGGCCCCGGTGCATCCGCCTCTTTGTCTATCGGTTTATAAAAGGCCATGACCTCTTTAGGATAATGCGTTACGACCACAGGAGTGTCGAAGTGCTTCATCAGCTCGCTCTCTTCAATCGTTCTCAAATCCTTTCCCCATTCAACTTCCATCCCGCTCCTTTCCTTCAGTATCTTCAGGGCTTCCGTATAGGTTATCGTCGGAAAATCCTTTTTTATCATCTCTTCCAGCACCTTCGTATCTCTTCCGAGCAGTTCCAGCTCCTTCCTGTTCTTTTCGAGGACTTTTTTTATTATGAATCCGACCTCTTCCTTTGCGACTTCCGTGCACTCCTCCAGCTCCATCCATGCGGCCTCCATCTCGGCCATCCAGAATTCGCAGAGATGCCTCGGGGTTCTGGACTTCTCCGCCCTGAATGTCGGTGCGACATCGTATATCTTTTCAAGTGAGAAAATGGCTGCCTCGGCATAGAGCTGCCAAGTCTGCGAAAGATAGGTCTTCATGTCGAAGTATTTCACCTCGAAAAGCGTGGCACCGCCCTCGCATTGGGTAGGCTGAAGTATAGGGGGGGTGAATTCGTAGTATCCCCGATTTCTGAAGAACTCGTGTATCGCACCGGTCACCGTGCTCCTTATCTTCATTATCGCGGTCATTCTTCGTGAGCGGAGCCAGAGATGCCGGTTATCCCTCAGAAATTCCTCGCTCTGGTCCTTCGTTATCGGGAACACATCCGCAAAGTTGACAATCCGGAACCTCCTCACCTGTATCTCATAGCCCCCCGGTGCTCTAGGCTCTTTCACGAGAATGCCTTCCACTTCGACGGATGACTCTACAAGTGCCTTTTTCGCATCCTCGAATTCATTCTCATCCTCCATATCCCCTCTGAAAAGCGTTGCTTGGATTATCCCGCTTGAGTCTCTTATGACGGTGAATACCATCTTTCCCTTGTGCCTCGTGCGGTATATCCATCCTCTCGTCTTCACTCGCTGACCTGCTTTATCGCCTTTGAGAAGCCGCTCCGCTTTCGTGAATCCAAGCTCTAGCATGGAGGAGCATCGGAAGGGAGGATATATAGCTTATTGTCTGGGAAAAAATAGGTGTAAATGGTTTTTGTCGGCTCTCAATATGACCCATAGTAGTTCACAGAGGATACGAATAAGCCCACTGTCATCACTACGAAAATGAAGAGCGCGACCATTCCGAGAATGAGCAGCACCTTCCTCTCGTCCTTGTCTATTTTGGAGTCAACGGCACCCAAAAAGCCCATGGTCATCACCAGAAGTGCCCCGAAATCCATTATCACTCTTCCGAAGAACTTCTCTCCATTCGTAGTATTACGCCAACTGTGGACCGCTTTGCTGTAATCCGAGTTGGCATTGTTTCCGTGGAAGTCATATGTTTGAGGTGGCGGTGTCCAGTGTCCCAGCGTTACCAGAAAACCTCCGGCAAACATCACGAACATCCCTATGAGGCCTAGTATTATCCATTTTTTCATCGCATCCCTCTTTTTTGGAACGCGCCGAATCACTTTTTGCGTATGTGGGTATGGGGCCGGACTTTGTGGTGGAGGATATTGTCCATATTGGGGGTAGGGAGCGTATTGCGGATTCGCGGGAGGCTGGTTGTACTGCGGGTTCTCTCCATATTCCGGTGTATTCATACCGTTCATCCATTCACCGGTCCAAGCATACATAACAGATACTTAAATCTTTCCTTATATTTGATAGAGAATAAGACGTGAAAAACATCATCTTCCTTTGTCAAAAGTGTCCAGAATCTCCCTTTCACTTACTTCTTTCACACCCCAATCCAGTCTTATACCCCATTTTCTCGCATAATCGTTGAGAAGATATCTCTCGGTGCTCTTCCCTTCGAACCCGTATATCTGTATGTTTTTTCCGATTTTCCTGCCTTTAACCGCACCTCTGAGCTCTCCTTTCACAAATATAGTAACGGCAGGCGAGAAACCGAAGAGCTTTCTTGCAAAGGGCTCTATGTACCAACCGGCAGGGTCGTCTTTCGGTATCACCGCATCCACACCGCAGTTTATCTTTCCTATTTCGGAGAGCGCTTCTTCGATTGCCCAGTAAACAGTCCTGTCTTCTTTTACAAAGAAACCTTTTCTCAGCCGGTCGCTCATCTCCCCCAGCAGGCGCCGTATCTCATCCATGCGGTACTCTCCTCCGGCAAGGTTGTAGAGCATCTCCGCGCTCACCACCCCATAGCTTCGGATAATCATTTCCAGAACGGTCTTTCTGGCATCGCTTATGTATTTTCTCGGAAAAACACGGATGAATCGCCCCCTCATGTCCTTTGCGATGTAAGCACCTTCGTAGAGCCTGTCTACGGATTCCTTTGTCATTTTTGGTCCGAGAGGAGAGGCACCCGTTATATCCGCCTTTTTTCTCTCTTTTCTCACGACATTCAGGACTATCTTATCGTTCTCCCCGAGTTCCCTCGATTTTGCCGCCTGATAGAGAGCGCATTTCTGTATCGTTGTGTAGGAAACGAAGCGGGGTATCACCTTACAGGAAATTATATTCCCGTCCCTGTATCGGATTATCGGCCTGTGGTTCCGTACCCTCAGAAAGGCATCGTAATCCCCTCTGACCCATCCCCTTTCGTCTATCAGGTGCATTATGTCGTAGAAGCGCCTGTCGCATATCCCCTGCCTGTAAAGCATGTATCTCAGGATGTCTCCGGTTTCGAAGCATTCGGGGCTGACATTACCTTTGACCATCATGTTCTGGACATTAGAGTATCCCTTTCTTTCAAAGACCTTTCTTTCGTTTTTCCTGAGTTCATCCACGCCTCTGGTGCCCACTCTCGTCACTGTGATTATATCTATACCTTCCCCTTCATAATAGGCTCTCACTTTCTCCATGGCATCCAGAGATCCTTCGAGATCACTTGTCTCAAGTTCTCTGACCTCTACCCTGCCGCTCATAGGCCATATCTCCGCATAGCCGTCCAGCAGCCCGTTTTTGATGACGGGAAATATCCATTTTTCTCCGTATTTCGATGCTATCTCGCTCCACAGAGGAGCAATATACGGGTCGAACAGAGAGAGTATTCTCACGCCGTCGGTGGGCTGGCTTTCAAGCTTCAGTGCATCGTAATCCTCGCTCGCTATGTAAAATTCCTCGGACTCTTTCTGCACATGGAGTTCCGTAATTTCCATGTCTTCGAGCAGTTCCCGAAGATATCTTCTTATGGTATGGTCCGGAAAACCGCTGTATCCGCGCATCCCCCTCATCGGCACAGGCCCATAGGCTTTTATGAATCCCCTCAGAAGGCTTTTTATTGCATCTTCTTTGGGTAGAGGCTCGATATCGGATGCCATGAATATGTTTCTCGACTGCCAGCCTTCGCCGGGAAGGTATTTCCTGACTATGTAGCAGCCGGAATCAAGCTTCTGAACGGAATTTTTAACCGCTTCGCTATTTCCTAGAATCCGAGAGAGCTCTTTTAGTGTTATCCCGTCCTTTCTGCTTATGACATCCAGCACCTTTCTATCGAAATCCGTGAGTTCCGCATCCCTGAAAGCTCCGACAAAAACGGCCGCATCCTCTTTTCTGACGTATTTTACCCTGCCTCTCACGAATTTCCCCATCATTATCTCGTTTCTCTCCCTGCGCTCCCTCCACTCATCCCAGTCGAAGTCCTTCACATGGTAGAAGATGTCGTATGTCCTGCTGGCCTCACCGAATATGTCAAAGTAGTCGTCTATGCCCTCGAGTTCGAAGAATTTTTTCAGCCTGTAAGCCCTTATCTGCTCCTCGCTTATTCCTTCTCTGCCCATTTTCAGCGAGTATATGTCCTTCGAGAGCATGTACTGCTCCTCATCGCCTATGACGAAGAATCCCTTTTCAACGGTCCCCTCTCCGAGCATCGGTGCGACGGCCTTTTTCACCTCATCCTCATCCAGTGCCAGTGCGTGGGCCAGTTCCCCGAGAGCCGCAGGCGCAAAGCCTTCCAGATAACGGTATATCATCCTTTCCATGAGATTTCTCTCTTCCGATTTCACGACATCTCTCCGAATGAAAACGATCTCGCCTTCCTTTAATGTTCTTCCTACCATATACGCCTTTTCCAGCTCCCTGAGAGCCTTCCTTCCCGCAGAGCCGAAGCGGTTCGCCACTTCCTTCAAACTCCTTCCGTTTTCAGCGAATTCGAGTACTTTACCGTGAATCTCTTTTATATCGATTTCTCTCGAGTAAACCGAAGCATATTCGGGGAGATATTCCTCAAGAGTCCAGAAAACCCCGTCAATCCATACGGACACTATTTTTCCGTTTTCAATGAGATTCTCCGCCCATTTCCTGCACCTCTCCATGTCATCGCAGTAATCGAAGATGTTCCTCGAATGCTGGCTGAGCACATTCAGAGCTCCGAGTTTTTTGAGTACGGCTAGTATATCGGATTTCTTTCCGACCCTGAACTTCTTTCTGAAATATTCCCTCACCTTCTCATCTTCGAACATGAACTTCTTCAGCTCATCCTCGGGCAGTATCTTTTCAAGGAGTTTTTTGTGGAATTCCCTGAGAAGAGCGCTCTTATCCTCCATGGATATGATGTCGGAAACACCGGAAAGAAGGACATTCTGAGCGAAGGGAGATGGTATTTCCTGAGAAATTATCTCTATATCCGCATCTCCTTTCTCCATCCGTTCGAGAACCAGCCTCGCATGGGGCAGGTCCATGGCAATGTTCAGTATCTCATTGTAGGTCTCTTTTATCACCGGAAAATCCTCATAGTCCGCCAGATAATCCAGTATTCTCGAGGAGCGCCGCCTCTGCCTCGCCACGCTTATCTCCTTGCCGCGGTAATTTTTTAGCACCGCAAGGGACCTTGTGGCACAGTGCCTGAACCTCTGCACGAACATCTCCGAGTCCCGCACCGCCTCTTTTAGGGTCATTTCAAGGGATGCGGAGCCTATGAGATTTTCGAACACCCTCGCATCTACCCTTCTCGGAACCGTTACCATAAAAGAATCGTCGGTCACCGTAACGCTGGCGCTGGAGCGCTCCTTTCTCGATATCCTGTACGATATGGCCCTCGACAGAGCGTCGTTCACCCGCCTTCCGAAGGGATAATGGAAGATGTAGTGCCACTTATCCCCTTCTCCACCGTATTCCTCGATCATCAGCCTTCGATGTGTCGGAATTATTTTCACGGCCATCTTCTGCTCCGTGAAGTAGCGGTATATGCTACTCGCAGCCCACTGTGTCATGTGATAATCGTTAGCGAGTTCGCCTATTATCTCGCTTTCTTCGGAGTTCTCCAGCATCTCGGACATCCTTTCCCTGAACTTACCGACCTCCACCGACAGGTCGAAGCTTCTCGGAAGCATCTCTCCGGTCCACGACGGTACCGTGGGGCTCTTTCCCTTCGCATCTCTCACATGGACCCTCATCCCCCTCAACCTGACGAACTCGTAGCTCCTGCCGCCGAGAACGAATATGTCTCCCGGAGAAAGGCGCTCCACGAACTTCTCCGACAGCTTCCCCAGAGCCGCACCTGTCTCGCTGTAAACGCTGTAATTGGAATCCTCCGGTATCGTTCCCGAGTTCAGGAAGTATATCATCCTCGCACCCCTCTTTTTCCCGAAGGTGTTCTCATCAGGGTCATACCATATCTTCGAATAGAACTCCTCGCTCCTTCCGGAGAGATAGTTTATCACAGAGAGAAAATCCGATTTTTTGAGGGCGTGGAACGAATAGGAGCGCCTTATGAGTTTGAGTGCATCGTCCACGTTCCACCTCTCCTCCAGGCTCATCCCGACTATGGTCTGGGCAAGGACATCCAGGGGGTTTGCGGGTATGTCCACCCTGTCCAGAAGTCCTTCGTATGCGCTCTTCACAAGCACCGCACACTCCACTAGGTCATCGTTCTGAAATGCTATGAACCTGCCCTTGGGTGTTGCACCTATCGCATGCCCCGACCTGCCTATCCTCTGAAGCCCTTTCGCAATGCTCTTGGGAGAGCCTATCTGTATGACAAGGTCCACATAGCCTATGTCTATTCCCAGTTCGAGGGATGTGGATGTTACCACCGCTTTGAGCTCGCCTTTTTTCAGCTTCTCCTCCACATCCAGCCTTCTCTCCTTGCTCATGCTTCCGTGGTGCGCCTCTACGGCTTCTATCCCTCTGTCCTTCAGTTTGTATGCGACATGTTCCGTAGCGCTCCGCGTATTGGTGAAAACTATTGTGGTTCTGTGCTCCTCAATCATCTCCCTTATCATGTCATACGCTCTTTCGCTTGCAATCTCATAGGGCACCGCCGTGATATCGGGAACCGGTGAAAGGACCTCAAGGTCCATATCCTTTCTTCTTTTGACCTCGACTATGTGCACCTTTCTCGGCTTTGGGCCGGAATAACCGCCGAGGAATTCCGCAATCTTCTCAATAGGGGCCTGTGTTGCAGAGAGACCTATTCTGATGAGAGGGCCGGAGAGGTTCTGCAGCCTTTCGAGGTTCACCGAGAGCATCGAACCCCTCTTAGAGCCTGAGATCTCGTGTATTTCATCGACAATAACATATTTCACATCCCTGAACCTCTGCCTGAACTTGGGAGATGTGAGAACAAGGGAAAGCGATTCCGGGGTTGTTATGAATATGTGCGGGGGCCTCCTCGCCATGCGTTGCCTCTCGCTCTGGCTCGTATCTCCGGACCTTATTGCGGTTCTTATCTTCGGAAGATCCATGCCCTCGGCCTTTGCAAGTTCATAAATCTCACTCAGAGGCAGCTCCAGATTGCGGTGTATATCATTTGCTAGAGCCTTCAGGGGTGAAACATAAACGCAGTATATCTTATCCTCAAGCTCCCCCTTTTCCGCCATCTCGAAGAGGTTGTTTATTATGGAAAGGAATGCTGTTATCGTCTTTCCGGAGCCTGTGGGGGAGGACACAAGAACACTCTTCTTTTTGTGGATTATCGGAATGGCATATGCCTGAGGCTCGGTGAGCTCCTCGAACTTCGAGTTGAACCACTCTCTTATTATCGGGTGCATCTCGGAGAGAACCTCTTCCTTTGTATGCTTCCGAATCCTGAGCCTCTGCATAGAATCCTTTCCCCAAAGATGTGGAAGGTAATTAAGGTTGCGATTCGTTCTTTGCATTCGAGAGATGCAGAGTCCAGTTATTTTTTCGCTTATTCCGCCCTTTAACAGGAATTACGGTCGCCGACCTGACTTTGTTAACTTTATATCGTGGGCAGACGGGATTTACGAGGAACGAGAGTTCCGAGTTTGCCTTCCGTTAGGAGGGATTTACGAGGAACGATAGTTCCGAGTTTGCCTTCCGTTAGGAGGGCTTTACGAGGAACCACAGCTCCGACTATAATTTTCGCGCTCCACTCTATCCACATCTCTCCGAAACCTCTAAATACTTGCATCGCTATGCATGTGTAGTGATTCCATGAAAGACATAGCTGAAAGAGCGCTCCGATACGGAGAGAAAAACTCGGACTATTTTGAGGTAAGAGCGGAGAGAACGAAGTTGACCCTCAATTTCATGAGGAACGGTGTTCTCTCGTCGTCAACGGAAAGAGACGATTTCGGGATGGCGGTAAGAGCGCTCGTCAAAGGAGGAATGGGTGCGGCATATATGAATTCAGGGGATTGGGATGACATCAAAAAATCCGTGGACACCGCAATTACCATGGCTAAAAGAGCGAGTAAAATATCCGATGTTCGCCTCTCCGATGAGAAGGCATACAGGGATTTCTGGACAGTTGAACAGAAGAGAAAGATTGAGAGTGTCGATAACTCGGAGAAGACAGAATGGCTGAAGGAAATAGACAGAGCGGCAGCGGAGAGCGCTCCTGTTGCAGCCAGAATACAGATTCTCAGAGACAGCCTGAAGGAGAAACACATACTCACATCCGAGGGTACGGAGATATCCTCTCTTCTTCCGACAATCGAATACAGGTACTTCATCGTCGTAGCGAACGAGAAAGGGAGCGAACAGGCGTACAGCCAGCTCGCATGGACCGGAGGATATGAGAGATGGGACGAATGGGACCCGAAAGAGAGGGTGCTTGATATGGCAAAGGTCCTTGAGAACTCTATAAACAGCGGTAAAACCCTGAAGGATGGCAAAATGGGCCTCATAGTCGGACCTGAAGTAACCGGAATCGCATCCCATGAATCGTGCGGACATCCGAGCGAGGCGGACAGGATACTCGGAAGAGAAGGTTATCTGGCAGGAGAATCATTCATAAAACCGGAGATGGTCGGCCAAAGGATTGGAAGCGAGATAGTCAATGTCGTGGATGACCCGACCGTGCCGAACAGCTTCGGATACTACAAGTATGATGACGAGGGAGTGCCTGCGAGAAGGCGCTATCTCTACAAGAACGGACTCATAAACGAGTTTCTGCAGAACAGGGAAACGGCAGCGAAACTCGGAACAAAGAGCAACGGAGCCGCGAGAGCCAGCGGATGGGACAGGGAGCCCATAGTGAGAATGAGCACAACCTTTGTCGAACCGGGGGATTGCGAGGTTGAAGAGCTTTTTGAAGATGTGAAATACGGGGTTTACATGAAATCCTTCACCGAGTGGAACATAGACGATGTAAGGTTCAATCAGAAGTACACCGGAAGGGAGGCATACCTGATAGAGAACGGAGAGATAAAGGGGCCGATAAGAAGGCCGATAATAGAGCTCACGACAAAGACGTTCTGGAGCTCCGTGGATGCCATAGCAAAGGATCTTGATTTTGTCGGTGCGACATGCGGAAAGAGCGACCCCGAGCAGGGCGTGGATGTCTGGACAGGCGGGCCGCATATGAGGCTCAGAGATGTTTACATGAGGTGGTAATATGGATGCCGAAAAGATTGTGAAGATTGCTCTTAAGAAAGGCGCCGATGAGGTTGCGGTGAAGTTGACGGATGCGGATGACATTCAGTTGAGGTTCTCGAACAACAGAGGAGATATAAGCAACAGGTGGGTTGTATCCCACGCATACGTTTTCCTATCGGTGGACGGAAGAACCACATCTATGGAAGTAAAAAAAGAGGAAGATCTTGAAAAGAATATTGAAAAAGGGATAAATTTTGCAAAAAAACTCCCTAAAAACCCAGATTTTCTGGGAATTTATGACAAGAAATCCACAGCTTCGAAGCTGTCTTTCAGGCCGATAGACACGGATGAGCTTTCCGAATTCGGGAGAATCACCATCGAATCGGCGCTCTCCAACGGTGTAAAGAGGGTTTCCGGTGAAATATATCGGGCAAAGCATAGGGTTACGGTCGCTACGAATTACAACGTGTTGAGTGAGGAGCGCTCCTATCTCCTGACAACCGCTCGAGCGTTCAACGATGAGGGAAATCCTGGGCAGGCGAGCACACACATAGCGGACAGGGAAGAACTCGAAAGATACGGTCCTGAATTCGTAGGAAACAAGGCGGGGATGCTGGCATCGAAGAACATAAATGTTAAGGAGGGTCAGGAAGGAGAGTTCACGGTGCTTCTCGACCCGCTCTGCTTCGGTTCCACCATAACCGAGGTTGCCAGTGCTCTTTCCGCATTCTCCGTCGATTCCGGAAGGAGTTTCTTTGTCAATAAGCTTGGAGAAGAGGTTGCATCGGAAGTCCTCACGGTCTATGATGACCCGCACAGGCCGGGCGGAGGAATGGCAGGCTTCGATGACGAGGCAGCACCCACTAAGAGAGCGCTGACTATCGAAAAGGGAGTTCTTAAAAACTATCTGCACAGCACATCCACCGCAAAGAAATATGATACAAAGACAACTGCAAATGCCAGAATCAGCGGCGGATATTTCATGCCTCTCGGCTCAATAATACCGGGGGGATGGCAGACCTATGTCGAACCCGGAAAGAGGAGTATGGCAGACCTGATGGCTGATATCGATAAAGGGCTGTACATAGCGAACACATGGTACACAAGGTTTCAGGATAAACTGAAGGGCGATTTCTCCACGATTCCCAGAGACGGAATATTCTATATCGAAAACGGAGAGATAAAGGAGGCATGGAGGAGTATGCGAATAAGCGAGAACATACTCAATATGCTGAAGAACATAAGGGAAATGAGTTCGGAAAATGTTCCTGCCGACTGGTGGGGTGAAACTCAGAGAACCTTCGTACCTTATGCACTCATCGACAGTGTCAGAATCACAAAAGCGAGATAAGGATTCCATTCATATATCCAAGCCTGCGTTGTACCATCCCTTGTGAAGCGAGGAGAAATTCGTGGTTGCTCTTTCCTCCGTATCCTCACATATGAGAATTCTCCTGCATCGTACACTCTCGCATGAATCTCGCATTTCTCCCATTCCTACTTGTTCCAGTGATTCACCGAGAGTGTGAGGAGTATTGGCGGGATGTTCTCTTTGACGAAGGGGTTGAATTGCTTCTTTCAGGGATTCCATTATTTCTTTTACATTCGCCGACCTGACTTTGTTAACTTATATCGGGGGCAGACGGGATTTACGAGGAGCGACAGCTCCGAGTAGACCTTCCTTCCGGAAGGACGTGTGAGGAGCGAAAGTTCCAACTATAATTTTCGCGCTCTACAAAGTTGTGAGGGCCTAAAAATGATTAAATATTACTTTATGTTCTGCTCAATGCCCGGATTAGTTAAATCCGCAATGCAGGGGTAGCCAAGCATGGTCAACGGCGCAAGGTTGAGGGCCTTGTCCTTAGTGGTTCTTGGGTTCAAATCCCAACCCCTGCACTCGCTCATTTCATTCGCTCGTGCAGGTGTTGTCTGCCCTCCTATCGTCGGGCATCCCAACCCCTGTTAGTGTTTTATTTGTGTATTCGCTCGTGCAGGTGTTGTCTGCCCTCCTATCGTCGGGCATCCCAACCCCTGT
>WALJ01000191.1 GCA_015522885.1 Thermoplasmata archaeon | reverse complement strand
GATATTGAAGACAGGGGAAAGATAATCCACGCCACCATAACCGTGAAACCGGAGAACAAAGCGAGGGCCATAGGCAGAAACGGAGCGAATCTGGACCTTGCGAGGAGAATAGTAAACAGACATTTCGAGATTAACAGCGTGTCGGTGGCTTAAAAGTAAAAATATTGTGGTGCAGGGTCTTCTGCTTTCGACAAGTTTAATATAGCAAAAAGACATAGGACATAACGTGTCCATGGAAGCCAGTATTGAGAAGGAAAAAATCTCCAGATTCGGCCAGAAACTTCCGAAAATAGTATTAGAAGGTAGTGAACTCCATAGGAAAAAATTGGATATTGGGTATTCGAAGACCTGCAGTTGTCCGCCTAACCACCTAAACTGCCTAACCGCAAAAGAATGGTTAAAACATCAGATTGGTGTGTGGAAATTCTTTTACGAAGGAAGAGATGTCAGAGATAAGGGCGTTCATCCCGCGACATTTCCGATAGCTCTAGCAAAGCACGTTATCGAGCTTTTCACCCATCAGGGAGAGTTGGTCATAGACCCTTTTGTAGGGAGTGGTACTACATTAGTGGCCGCTCAGGATTTGGATAGAAATGCTGTCGGATTTGATTTGCAAGAGAAATATATAAAACTTTCCGGGGAGCGACTAGCTACTGAAAGGTTTTTGAACAATTCACAACAAATAGCTATACAGGATGATGCTAGGAACATACCTCTCTATTTTGAAAAAGAGACGCTCTCTCTTATTTTCACATCTCCTCCTTACGCAAACTTATTAAACAGAAAGAGAAAAAATAAATCGAGAAGAGACCGAAAAAATGAACAGTACGGAAAAATAGAACAATACTCACAAGACCCCAAAGACCTTGGAACAATGGATGTTGAAAATTATACTCAGGAGATGGGGAACATATTCGAACAACTATTGCCTTTTCTTAAACCCAAAGCCCACTGTGTAATCAATGTGCCGGATATGTGGTGGGAAAATCAGAGAATTACTATACATGTATCTCTAATAAACGAACTAAGAAAAAGAGGGTATGAATTAAGAAATATCATCATCTGGGACCGGACAAACGTTGTAAACCAGATAGGAATTTTCGGATGGCCCAGCAACTATATTACTATGGGGGTAACTTTCGAATACCTGCTTGATTTCTGGAGACCCCCCGAAAAATAAGGTGGTTAGTATGAAAATATATACAAAGGAAGGTCTGATTAAAGAACTACTAGAAATCAGAGATATGGGGTGGATAGCGAATGCAAGACCCGGAAACCAGGGAGGCGTGGGAAATACAATCGAAGATTTACTACTTGGAATAGAAGAAAACAATCTTCCCCTACCCAACGCTAACGAATGGGAATTGAAGACTCAAAGAATGGGACAATCTTCGCTCACAACGCTTCTTCATATGGAACCCTCACCTCGGGCCATGAAATTCGTACCTTCGATTTTATTGCCTCTTTATGGCTGGAAACATGAAAAGGCTGGAAGCAGATATCCCGATACCGAAATGAGTTTTAGGCAGACAATAAACGGACTCTCCAGAACCGACAGAGGATTCGGAATCCAGATGGATTATGAATCCAGAAAGGTGTTGGTCTCTTTTGACTGCAAAGCTGTTAATCTCGATAAACATAAGGAATGGTTAGACTCCGTAAAGAAAAGAGTTGGATTGGGTGAGCTCAATCCGCAACCATACTGGGGATTTGACGACTTATACCATAAAGCCGGAACAAAACTGCTAAACTGCTTTTATATCAAAGCAGAAGTTAAGAAAGAAGGGGACAAAGAGTATTACCACTACAAAGAGATATATATGATTGAGGGATTCGATTTTGAAAAATTCCTTAAAGCCATTGAAAACGGAATAATTCTGATAGACTTCGATGCAAGAACCGGACATAACCACGGAACAAAATTCAGAATGAGACAAGACAGATTACCTGAGCTATACAGAACAGTTACTGTAATTGCAAAATAAGGAAATAAGTGGTTTCAGTACTCTCTCCATGTGTGGCCGCACTTGGTGCACCTGTAGATTCTGGTCTCCGGTTCGTCGGCTGCCCTTGTCTGTTCCAATCTCCAGTAGGCCTCGTCATTTCCGCATTTCGGACAGGTGATTTTTGTTTTCGGAAGCACACTTTCTTCGCCTTCTATCACTACCAGTTCCTTTTCCTCGGCCTTCTCCTTTATAACCGTAGATCGACCGACCTTTTCAATATAACCGCACTTCGTGCATACCAGCATCTCGGAGCCGTCATCATTTCTCTTTGGCATCATCAGGGAATGACATTTAGGACAGAACATCACGCTATCACTTCCCCTTTCTGTCGTGAGCCCTTACGGACGGCCTGAGCTTTTCAGCACCCTTTCCTTTGTTTCTAAGACCTCTGCCCTTCTTTCCGGCGCTCGTCAGTCCCCTCTCCGCTCTTCCTTTCTTTTCGGCAATCCAATTTATCTTCGGGTCGCTCTTTATTACCGGATGATGCGGGTCAACAAGAATGACTTCGTAGTACTTCTGTTTCCCGTCCTGACCTACCCAGTAAGAATTGAGCACCTCCATGTTCGGGTACTTTTTCGATGCCCTCTCCTCGGCAATTCTCTGGATGCTCTTGCCCATGGTTATCTTAAGAATTCCCTTCTTGCTGGGTTTTCTTCCCATCTTTATGCTTCTCTTTCTTAGACCGCCCCTTCTAACCTTGACTCTGACAACTATGTATCCCTGCTTTGCCTTGTATCCGAGAGCCCTTGCACGGTCAATTCTCGTGGGATGCTCCACTCTTACTATGGAAGGCTCTTTTCTCCACTCTATCATCCTTTCCCACTGAAGTTTTTTCATGTCTCCGTGTCTGGGCTTCTTCCATGCCTCGGCGACGAAACCGTACATGCTCTTAGGCTGTTTCTTGACAGCTTCTTCCGCAGGTTCTTCCACCTGCTTCTTTTCTTCGCTTATAACTTCGTTTTCTTCCGTCATATTAATCACTCCTTCGGGTTCACCTTAAAGGCACATTCCCATACGTGATTCTTCGTGCGGACTTTCGCTATCTTATGGGGGTATATATAGGTGAGGGTGACATGGGCTCTGGTGTAGAGTACACTTATTTTTTCGCTTACTTTCACCCTTTAACAGGAATTATAGTCGCTGACCTAACTTTGTTAACTTATATTGTGGGGCAGATGCCCTTCCTTAGCTCGCTTCGCCTTCTTTCAGAGGGTTAGACGAGGAACGATAGTTCCGAGTTTGCCTTCTGATAAGAGGGCTTTACGAGGAACGATAGTTCCGAGTTTGCCTTCCGATAAGAGGGCTTTACGAGGAACGATAGTTC